>JALYSL010000186.1 GCA_030854825.1 Pseudomonadota bacterium | reverse complement strand
GCCTGCTGGTGCCCGACATGATCCGCGCGCCGATGGCGCGCCTCCTCAGGCGTGCCGCGCCACGCCTGAAGGTGCTGTCGCACAGCGAGATTCCTGAAACGCATTCCATCCGCATCGGCTCGATCATTGGAGCAGCATCATGACCCCCCACGCTCACGTTCGTTCGCTGCCCCTTCGCGGGGGGCGCGCTTCCCTTGAGGCGGCTCTGCGGGAGGCGTCATGAACGTCAAACGATTCACGGCGCGCACCTCGCGCGAAGCCCTTCGTCAGGTTCGCGAGCAGCTCGGCGTCGACGCCGTGGTGCTCTCGACCAAGCCTAGCGGCAGCGGCGTCGAGGTGCTGGCCATGGCACCGGAAGGCATGCGCCAGGTCGAGGCGATGTCCGATGGCGCGCCTGCCGCGGCGCCGCCGCGGAGCCTCGAAGCGTCGACAGCCGAGCAGGATGCCGCGCGCCTGGAGATGAGCACGCTGTCCTTCCAGGACTACGTTCGCACCCGCATGCTGAAGCGTCGCCAGGCGGCGATCGACAAGGATGCGGCGCAGGACGCGCTGCAGGGTACCGCCGCGACGGGTCGCCGCGAGGGCGGCACACGCATCGATGTGCGAGTCGACGACGACACCGAATTTCCCGCCGAGCCTTCGTCGACGCCAGCCGAGATCTATACGGCGGCGACCGCTGCCGCGACGCTGCGCGACGAAGGCCGTGCCGGCGACGGCGCCGGCCTGCTTGAGCAGCGCATGGCCGATCGCATCGCGCCGTCGCGTACCGGCGAAGCGCTGCGCGAGCCGCCCGTCGCCAGCGATCCGATCCGCGTGCCATCCGTCGCCGCCGCGTTCGATGCGGCCGACGCACAGCGCGAGCGCCAGGAGATGCTGAGCGAGCTGCGTTCGATGAAGGGCCTGATCGAAGAGCGCTTCGGCGCGCTCGCCTTCATGGAAAAACTGCAGCGCCGGCCGGCCGAGGCGCGGCTGTCGCAAAAGCTGCTCGACTGCGGCTTTTCGCCGGCCCTCATTCGCAAGATCGCCGAAGGTCTGAGCACCGACATCACCGACGAGGCCACCTGGGCAGCGCAGGTGCTCGAGCGCAATCTCAAATCGCAAAGCACGGGCGGCTTGCTCGAAGACCAGGGCGGCGTCTTCGCGCTGATCGGTGCCACTGGCGTCGGCAAGACGACGACGACCGCGAAGATCGCTGCCGCATTCGCGGCCCGTCACGGCGCCGGCAGCCTCGGCCTGGTCACGCTCGACGCCTACCGCGTCGGCGCGCACGAGCAGCTGCGCGCCTACGGTCGCATCCTCGGCGTGCCGGTGCACACCGCGCACGACCGCGCTTCGCTCGAAGATCTGCTCGAGCTGCTCGGCGGCAAGAAGATGGTGTTGATCGATACCGCCGGCATGGCGCAGCGCGACACGCGAACGCGCGAGCTGCTCGAGATGCTGTCGCACCGTTCGATCCAGCGCCTGCTTGTCGTCAATGCCGCGTCGCAGGGCGAGACGATCGAAGACGTGCTGATCGCCTATGGCGCCGCCACCTGCATCGGTGTCGTTCTCAGCAAGCTCGACGAAGCGGTCAAGCTCGGGCCGGCGCTCGACGCCGCGATTCGGCACAAGCTGAAGATCGTCGGCATCGCCAACGGCCAGCGCGTGCCGGAAGACTGGCATCACCTGTCGGCCAGCGCCCTGGTGCAGCGGGCGCTGCGCGGCGGTGGCACTTCGGCCTGGCGTTTCGACGCCAGCGAAATGAATCTCGTCTTCGCGGCTCCGCAAGGCGTGTCGCATCGGGCAGCCGCGGCATGAACCTGTCACCTCGCCTCGCGGGTGATATCGAAGTGCAACGCCCCCAGGCATTCCAATGAGCAACGCCGCCAACGACCAGGCCGAAGGCCTGCGCCAGATGTTTGCGCACACGCGGGTGCGCTTCATTCCGGTCGTCTCGAACCCGCACGTCGCCTTCGGCGGCGTGCTGCTCGAGCGTCTTTGCACCGCCTTTGCCGAGCGGCAGGCGACGACGCTCGTCGTCGATGCCGCCGAGCGCGCCGGCGAGGCCGGCGAAATGGCCATGGTCGATCTGGGCCAGTGCATCGAGCGCTTGTCGGATCACGTCTCCTACCTGGCGGCGCGTGGCCTGCCGCTGCGCTTCGTCGACGCCGCCGGCTCGACGCGTGGCTTTCTGCAGCGCGTCGCCGAAGCGGCACCGCGCTGCGACGTCGTCCTGGTTCACGCCAGCGCCCCCGAGCTCTGCCGCCTGTTCTCGCAAAAGCGCGCCGGCGCCGCCTGGAGCGAAGCGCCGTGCCCGATCGTCCTCGCCGAAGATCACCCTGACAGCGTCACCCACGCCTATGCGGCGAGCAAGCTGCTTGCTCATCGCGCCGGTCTGGTCGTCTTCGATTTCGTGCTCGGCGCGGCTTCGCAATCGCCGCGAGGCGAGCGCATCGTCACCAAGTTCGCGGCCTGCACCGACATGTATTTCGGCGCCGTGCTGCGCTCCTCGGCTCGCATCGACCCGGCCGGCGATGCCGGCGAGGCGCCCGGCCACGACCTGCGCCAGCTGGTTGCCGAGCGGCTGCGCGGCCAGCCTCGCCGGCGCCCGGATTCCTCGTCCACCACGACCGCAACGCTGCGGTCCACCGTCGTGTCCTCATGATCTCCGGAGCTGCCATGTATACCGCCAAAGGCCAGCTGGACCTGAACTCGACGCTGAAGCAATACAGCGGCCTGGTCCGGCGGCTGGCCCACCAGATGATCGCCAAACTGCCAGCCAACGTCGAGATCGACGACCTGATCCAGGTCGGCATGATCGGCCTGACCGACGCGCTGTCGCGCTTCGACGCGGCGCAGGGCGTGCAGTTCGAGACCTTCGCCACCCAGCGCATCCGCGGCGCCATGCTCGACGAGCTGCGCGGCAACGACTACCTCTCGCGCGGCACGCGCAAGCACCAGCGCTCGATCGAATCGGCGGTGGCCAAGCTCGAGCAGCAGTTCGGCCGGGCGCCGCATGAAAGCGAGATCGCCAAGGAGATGGGCATTCCGCTCGGCGAATACCAGGAGCTGCTCGGCAAGGTGCGCGGCACCCAGCTGGTCTATCTCGAAGACATGGCCGGGGCCGATGGCGACAGCGATTTTCTCGACCGTCACGTCGTCGACGAAGAAGCCAATCCGCTGGCTCAGCTGCAGGACCATCGGATGCGCGCGGCACTGATCGAGGCGATCAAGGTACTGCCCGAGCGCGAGCAGTTCGTGATGAGCATGTACTACGAGCAGGACATGAACCTCAAGGAGATCGCCGCGGTGCTGAAGGTGACCGAGTCGCGTGTCTGCCAGTTGCACAGCCAGTCGATCGCCCGCCTGCGCGTCAAGCTGCGCGAGTATTGAATGCCGGCGAGGTCGCCGTCGTACGGCGTTCCTCCC
>JALYSL010000173.1 GCA_030854825.1 Pseudomonadota bacterium | reverse complement strand
CCTTGAGGGCGATGACGAGCGATTCGCTCTGCACTTCCTTGAGCAGCGCCTGCAGGCCCTTGTCGTCGACGCGGTCGAGATCGTCGAAGGTGAAGAGGTTGTCCATGATCGACTGGGCGAGGTCGTTGTCGGCCTCGCGGATGTAGTCGAGCGCGGCGGTCTCGATGCTCGTGCCCATCAAGTTGATCATCTCGGCCGCCGTCTTGACACCGCCGAGCGGAGCCTTTCTCGACTGCTCGCCGCCGGCCAGCATCTTGCTCATCACCTCGTTGAGGTCCTTGAGCGCCGACGGCTGGATGCCGTCGAGCGTGGCGATGCGAACCAGCACCTCGTTGCGCTGCCGCTCGTTGAAGGTCTTCAGCACTGCCGCGGCCTGGTCGGAATCGAGGTGCACCAGCACCGCGGCGACGATCTGCGGGTGCTCGTGGCGCAGCATCTCGCCGATCGACGCCGCGTCCATCCATTTCAGGCCTTCGATGCCGGAGATGTCGCCGCTCTGCAGGATGCGGTCAATCAGCAGATTGGCCTTGTCTTCGTCGAGCGCTTTCTTGAGCACGTTGCGGACGTAGCCGCTGGTGTCGGCAACGAGCGAGCTCTGCGCGCCGGCCGTGACCGTGAATTTCGCGAGGACGCCGTCGAGCCGTTCCTTTGGCACCGAGCTCATTCGCGCGATCGTCTCGCCCAGGCTTTGCACCTCGCGGGGCGACAAATGGCGAAAGACGTTCGCCGCTTCTTCCTCGCCGAGCGACATGAGAAGAATCGCCGAGTCTTCGAGACCTGCTTCGTCCATCGGGTCGTGCTCCGTGCGCGTTGAGTGGCCAGGACCTGCCGGCTAAGCCGTCTGGCCGCCGACCCAGCCGCGGACGATGCCGGCGACCGCCGCCGGGTTGTCCTTGGCAAGCGCCTTGGCGCCTTCGATCTGCTTCAGGTAGGCGGGTGGCGGCAGGGCGGCCGCGGCGTCGAATGTCTGGTCGTCGTCGACAACGGCGTCGATGCGGGTGCCGCGATTGGACAGACGCGGCGCCGCGAAGACGACCTTGGCCGCCGGGCGCAGCAGGCCGAAGAAGACGAGGATGGCGACGACTGCCATGCCGGCCGGCAAGGCGGCGGCGCGAACCAGGTCGATCAGCTCCGGGCTTTTCCAGAAGGGCATCTCGACGTTGCTGATCGGATCGATCTTGAACGGTGCGTTGATGACCTTGACCGAATCGCCGCGTTCCTTGTTGAAGCCGATCGATTCCTGCACCAGCGCCGTCAGCTTGCCGAGCTCGTCGCTCGACAGCGGCACCTGCGTCGACTTGCCCTTGGCGTCGGTCACGGTGCGGTTGTTGACGACGACCGCGGCGTTGAGGTGCTTGATGTTGCCGCTCGCGTTCTTCGTCACGCGCACCGTCTTGTCGACCTCGTAGTTCGTCACCGCCTCGCGACGACCGCTCGGGCCCGCCGCCGCTCCCGAGATCGGTGCTCCCTGCAGCGGCTGCGAGGCGCCGACGAGCGGCGCCGTGGCGGCGATCGGCGGCTGGTTCGACGCTGCGCCCGGAACCCCGCTCGGCAGGCCGGTGCCGGTGCCCGCCCCTTGCTCGCTTGTCTGCTGGCTGCGGATGGCGATGCTGGCGTCGCTGCCCTGGTTCGGCTTGAATTCTTCGGAGGTTGCCTCGGTCTGCGAGAAGTCGATGTCGGCGGCGACGGTGGCGCGCAGGTTGTCGGCACCGACGATCGGTTCGAGCAATTCGCGGATGCGTTTCGTGTAGCCGCCTTCGATCTGCGCCACGTACTGCAGCTGTTGCGCGTCGAGCCCGGTCTGCGGCCCGTCGCCAGCGCCGGTAAGCAGGGTGCCGGTCTGGTCGAGGATGCTGACTGCCTTCGGGCTCATCTCGGGCACGCTCGAAGAAACGAGATGGACGATGCCTGCGATCTGCGCCCGGTCCAACGTGCGGCCGGCGTGCAGCGTCAGCAGCACCGAGGCACTCGGCTTTTGCTGCTCGCGGAAAAATCCGTTCTGGTTCGGCAGCGCCAGGTGAACGCGGGCGTTCTCGACCGCGGCAAGCGACGAGATCGAGCGCATCAGCTCGCCCTCGAGGCCGCGCTGGAAGGTGAGCCTTTCCTGGAATTGCGTCTGGCCGAAGCGGGCGCTGTCCATCAGCTCGAAGCCGGAGATCGTGCCCTTGGGCAGGCCGGCCGTGGCGAGCTTCAAGCGAAGGTCGTGCACCTGCGCCGCCGGAACCAGGATCGCACCGCCGCCTTCGGACATGCGGTAGGGCACGTTCATCTGCGACAGCTGGGCGATGACGGCGCCGCCGTCCTTGTCGGACAGGTTGGCGTAGAGCACCTTGTAGTCGCCTTGCGAAGCCCACATCGTCATCGCAAAGATGACGCCAGCCAGCGCCGCGATGCCGATCGCGAAGCTGACCTTGCTGCGCGCCGGCAAAGCCTTGATGCGGCCGGCGAAGGTGGCGTTCTGGACGTCTTGCATGCTGGGCTTGAGAGCGATGGCGTTGTCCATGGGATCGGTGCGGGCCGCAGGAGCGACGGAAGACCTCGGGCTGAGCAGCGATTATTGGAAACGCGGCCTGTCGCGGATGTCCGGAACAGCCGGGCAATGGGGCGTCAGTTCGCGCCACCGCCGGCCGAGCGCTTGCCTACGATGACGGTCAAGGAAAGAGCCCATGAACGTCACCCTGAAGCCTTTCGATTTCGCCCAGGCCGTGGCCCGCGCCGGCCTCGGCACCGATGGTGTGCCGCTTGCCAAGACGAGCTCGGTGCAGGGCACCGGTTTTCAGAAGGCGCTCGGTCAGGCGCTCGACGCCGTGAGCATGTCGCAGACCGATGCGACCAGTCTGCAGCGCGAGGTGCAGCTCGACAACCCGACCGTCAGCCTCGAGCAGACGATGGTGGCCATGCAGAAGGCGCAGATCGGCTTTTCGGCGACCTTGCAGGTGCGCAACAAACTGGTGCAGGCCTACACCGACATCATGGGCATGCAGGTTTGATCAGGTGTATTCGATCGGCTACCGACGACTTGTCGGTGGCCGATGCGAGGCTTTCGTCCATCGAGACTCGGCCGCCTCGGCCCGGCGCGATCGAGGCGGCTACAAAGCCTTCGAAGCGCGCTTGCGGCGGCGTGCGAACCAGCCCATGGCGCCGAGGCCGGCGAGCATCAACGCGTAGGTTTCCGGCTCGGGGACAGGAGGCTGGATGACATCGGCGGTGACGAAGATCCCGTCTTCGGGCTGCGCCGGGAACGTGCCGATGTTGGTCACCGTGAAGGAGCTGCCGTTGTAGTGCACGTCGAAGACGCCGTGGCCGGTTTCGCTCGTGATGACCGCGTCGCCCAGGTAGGGCGCGAACTGGGAGGCCCCCGCCTTCTGGATGTTGTTTGGATAAGCGGCCGCGTAGAACCCTTCGACAGGGCTGCCGCTGCTTCCCAGGTTGAGCGGAACGAAGCTCACCATCTCGGCGCCGCCGATGCCGGTGATCGCGTCGGTCTTCACGCCGCCGGGCGTGATTGCGCGCACCGTGCCGCTGTTCTCCGAAGCGACGAAGAGCGTGCCCTGGGCGAACGTGCCGAAGGCCTGCGGCGCGAAACTGAGCCCTTCAGCGTCTTCACCGACGCTGGCGAGCAAAGTCGCGGCACCGGCGTTGTTGACGGTGTAGATGTTGCCGCTATTGGTCGCCACGACCATCTGGTTCCCGTAGAGGCCATAGGGATCGAAGGCGATGCTTCGGACGCCGCCGACAATGCCGGCGCCCGCGAACAACGACTGCGTCGTGCCGTCGTTCGAAATGCGATAGATCGAGTCTCCCACCTGGGAGCCGGCAAAGACATCGCGTGACCCATACCCGCCCAGGCCGAGCGACGCGCTCACATAGATCTCGCCGGAGAAGCCGGGAATGGGATTGCCGAACGTTTGCACGCTGCCGCCGCTCAGGTCGGTCGAATAGAGCCGGTTGTTGTTAGTCCCGTAGTACACGGAGCCGACGAACTTGTTTCCAGCATAGGCGAAGCCGATCGTCGCGTTCTGGCCAACGGCCGCGTCGAGCGCGGCCCCGGTGACGAAATCGCCGAAGGACAGGGCGGCATGCGCGGGAGCCACCCAGACGGTCATGCCCAATAGGGCCGCAGATGCGCTCAAGGAAAATCGCATGGGTCTCTCCTCCTTAGTGGGATAAGGACTCTGCCTGCCTCGGCCGTTGTTCGCAATAGCACCCCCTCATTCACGGGGGTGCTGAAGTCTGTTTGCGTTTTTGGCGATCAAGTACCCTTTGACAGTCGGAGGTCCGTTGCGTCCGGCACGCTATCCAGGTCCCGCGTACTCCGGGCAGCGAGCGCATGCCGTGGTCGAAGGTGGCGGTGGCTTCGCAGCCCTGCTCCTGGGCCAGAGCGGCAAGCAGGCAATCGGCAAAATCCACGTCGCCAAGGGCGTAGAGCTCCAGCGCATTCTGCGCGGCGAGCGGGGATTGCCAAGCCAGCGTCGCGTTGCCAGCAGTGCATCCAAAGCCTTGGCCACTGCGCCGCGTCCAGGGCTTGGCGGCTGCGCAGCACCCAGGCGAATTCCGCCAGCACGACGTCGCTGACGAACAGCGACCCGTCCCGATCGGCATTGGCGTCGAACAAAGGCCCGTGCGCGCTGCGCCTGGGCGTCGTCGTCCCGTAGCAGCAGGCGCAACAGGACGTTGGTGTCGAGAGCGATCACCGCCGCCGCGCCTTGCCCTCTTCCTTGCGCTACAGCCCTATTTAGGACCGAGGCCTCATCCGCAGCTGGAACGAGGCCGGCTGGATCGGTCTGTCGCAGGACATATTCAGAGACTCGCCGAACCAAGCGGGTGCATGGGTTTCAAATTCGCAATTTCTGCACCGCTGCGGCGCTTGCGCCGCGCTAGGCTCGCGTCTTTGCCCGGGCTCCGTGATGAAGTCGAACGCTTCCTTCGCATTCGCACGGACGGTGGCGCGAGGGCTCGCCGCGCTGCTGGCACTGCTGCCCGCACTCCCGGCCTGCGCGCAGTCTCCTGCCGTGCCCGCGCCTGCCTGCCAGGCGGCCGAATACCGCCAGTTCGATTTCTGGGTCGGCGACTGGGATGTCTATCAACCGAGCGGCCAGAAGGCCGGCGAGAACCACATCGAGGT
>JALYSL010000120.1 GCA_030854825.1 Pseudomonadota bacterium | reverse complement strand
ATCTCGATCGGCGCCATCAACAGCGCCATCATCGCCGGCAACCCGCCCGAGCATCGGGTCGAGCGCCTGCGCGAGTTCTGGGAACGGGTCTCGTCGTTCCCGTTCGCGTCGCCGCCGCTGCCAGCCGATCTGCACGATCTGGGAGCCGCCCGCGACGCCGTCAACGAGACGAACGCGACCATCGCGATGCTGTTCGGCGTCGCCGGCTTCTTCTCGCCGCGGATTCCAGCAGCGCCTTTCCAGCCGCCCGGCACACTAGCGGCGATCAGCTACTACGACACCAAGCCGCTGCGCCAGACGCTCGATCGTCTGGTCGATTTCGACTTGCTCAATTCGGGCGCCGTGCGCTTCTCGGTCGGCGCCGTCAACGTCGAGGACGGCAACTTCATCTACTTCGACAGCACCGAGCGGCGCATCGATGTGCGGCACATCATGGCGAGCGGCGCGTTGCCGCCAGGCTTTCCGCCGATCGAGATCGACGGCCAGTTCTACTGGGATGGCGGCCTGGTCTCGAACACGCCGCTGCAATACGTGCTCGATCAGCCGGGGCGGCGCTCGCGCCTCGTCTTCCAGGTCGATCTGTTCGCGGCCCGCGGCGAGATGCCGACCACTCTCGGCGAAGCGAGCGAACGCGAGAAAGACATCCGCTACTCCAGCCGCACCCGACTGAACACCAGTTTCGAACTGCGGCGTCAGGCGACGCTGCAGGCGGCCAAGCGTCTGGTCGCCAAGTTGCCACCGAACTTGCGCGACGACCCTGACGCTAAGGCGCTGGCCGCCTTGCCCGCCGAAGCCGCCGTCTCGGTCGTGCATCTGATCTATCGCAGCAAGCACTACGAGAGCGAGTCGAAGGACTACGAGTTCTCGCGCGCCTCGATGCTCGAGCACTGGGCTGCCGGCATAGCCGACACGCAGGCCACGCTCGAGGACCCGCGCTGGCGGCGCCGTGAGCTGCCAGCGCACGGCGTGCACGTGTTCGACTTCGCGTCGAAAAGCAAAGGCGCCGACAAGACCGTGACTCCGACGACTACTTCCAGTACCCTGAAGACATGAGCAACAAGCTGACCGACAAGATCGCGATCGTCACCGGCGCCGCCAGCGGCATCGGCAAGGAAATCGCCGCCACCTACGCGCGCGAAGGCGCGAAGGTCGCCATCGTCGACATGAACATGGCCGCGGCGCAAGCTGCCGCCGACGAGCTGAAGGCGAGCGGCGCGTCGGCCATGGCCGTGGCCGCCGACGTCACCGACGAAGGCCAGGTCAACGCCGCCGTCGCTGCCGTCGTGCAGGCCTGGGGCGGCGTCGACATCCTGGTCAGCAACGCCGGCATCCAGATCGTTCACCCGCTCGAGGAATTCTCGTTCGCCGAGTGGAAGAAGATGCTGGCCATCCACCTCGACGGCGCCTTCCTCACGACCAAGGCCTGCCTGCCGCACATGTACGCCTCGGGCCGCGGCGGCTCGATCATCTACATGGGTTCGGTGCACTCGAAGGAAGCCTCGGTGCTGAAGGCACCCTACGTCACCGCCAAGCACGGCCTGATCGGCCTGGCCAAGACGGTGGCCAAGGAAGGCGGCAAGCGGGGCGTTCGCGCCAACGTCATCTGCCCGGGTTTCGTGCGCACACCGCTGGTCGACAGGCAGATTCCGGAACAGGCGGCGGCGCTCGGCATGAGCGAGGAGGACGTCATCAAGAAGGTGATGCTGAAGGAAACGGTCGACGGCGAATTCACCACCGTTGCCGACGTCGCCGAAGTGGCCCTTCTTTTCGCCAGCTTTCCCAGCAACGCGCTCACCGGCCAGTCGCTCGTCGTCAGCCACGGCTGGTTCATGCAATAGCGGGCGGCGCGGTGCCTCTGTAGGACAGCAGCGACCGCTCGATGGGTCTTGAGCCGACAGCATCTCGCTCCGCGGACCTCAGGCGATGCCGGTCGCCGAGCCCTACGCTTCGGTCACGAATTCCGCGGTTCGCGGAAGCCCACAACGACGAGGAGAACGTGATGACGCTCGGTACCATTCTGTTGATCGTGTTGATCCTGCTACTGGTCGGCGCCTTGCCGAGCTGGGGCTACAGCCGTGCCTGGGGCTACGGGCCGAGCGGCGGCCTGGGCTTGGTCCTCCTGATCGTCGTCGTGTTGCTGGTGCTCGGGCGCATCTAGGATTTCCCGCTCTGCCAATAGGCCCGCTGACGCGGGCCTTTTTCGTGCGCGGCGCTACCATTGGCAGCATGGACAGCCTGGATCTGCAAGTGCTCGGCCAGGCGCGCGACTGGCGCCGCGAAGGTCACGCTGTTTGGCTCGTCACCGTGCTCGAGACCTGGGGCTCGGCGCCTCGCCCGCCCGGCGCCCTGCTTGCCATGCGCGACGACGGTCTCGTCGTCGGCTCGGTTTCGGGAGGCTGTGTCGAAGACGACCTGATCGACCGCATCCGCAAGGGCGAGCGCGTCGCGAAGCCATCGCTGATCGCCTACGGCGTGAGCAAGGAAGAAGCCGCACGCTTCGGCCTGCCGTGCGGCGGCAACCTGCGCCTTGTCCAGGAGCCGCTCGCCGACACGCGCTGGATCGACGAGGTGCTCGATCGCACGACACGCCACGAGCTCGTAGCCCGCGTCGTCGATCTCGACAGCGGCAGCGTGCGCGTCGAGGCCGCCGCGCGGGGCGAGGCGTTCGCCTTCGAGGGCAAGACCTTGCGAGCCCTGTACGGGCCGCGCTGGCGGATGCTCGTCATCGGTGCCGGCCAGCTGTCGCGCTCGCTCGCGCAGATGGCGCTCGGCCTCGACTTCGAAGTCATCGTCTGTGATCCGCGCGAGGAATATCACCTGACCTGGGACGTGCCGGGCACGACCTTCAGCAAGGCCATGCCCGACGACATCGCCATCGAGATGCAGCTCGATCCGCACAGTGCCGTCGTCGCCGTCACGCACGATCCGAAGCTCGACGACCTGGCCTTGCTCGAGGCGCTCAAGTCACCGGCGTTCTACATCGGTGCACTGGGCTCGCGCGGCAATACAGCCAAGCGCAAGGAACGGCTGGCACTGTTCGATCTGAGCCGAGCCGAGATCGAACGCCTGCACGGGCCGATCGGCCTCGACATCGGCAGCCGCACCCCGGCCGAGATCGCGGTGGCGATCCTGGCCGAGATCATCGCGGTTCGAAACGGCGTGGCGCTGAAGCAGAAAAAACCAGTCGCGGCCGTGGCGCAATGACGGAGCCCCCACGCTCACTGCGTTCGCTGCCCCCCGAGGGGTCGAGCAGTCGGCTTGGGAGCGGCCCGGCGCCGACGGTGTGATCCGCTGGCTCCGGGACGCCGACGATCCGCTGCCCGAAGCGCGCCTCGCGCTGGGCCGATCGAGCGA
>JALYSL010000102.1 GCA_030854825.1 Pseudomonadota bacterium | reverse complement strand
GAGTTCTCTGCCGGCCTTCGTTTTCCAGGCGTTGGCGAGCTTCGGATCCGATTTGTGGCGCTCGCGCGGCGTGTCGTTTTCCAGCTTGTTCATCTCTCGGGTCGGAGGCCGGGGCGGTGCGAATCGGTCGGCGAATCTCGAAGTCGGGGGCGGCAACGGTGCCTGCACAGGCGCAACGAAATACTTGGGCGTGCCGCGCCCGGGTTTGCGGGGGACGACACCAGCCGGTACGGCAGGCGGCGCGCCCGGCACCAGCGTCGGTACCGGCACGGCAACCTTGGCAGCGACGGCGGCCGGGGACGGTGCCGCTTTTTTCGCAGCGACAGGCGCCGTCTTCGCCGACGGCGCGGCGCTCTTTGCAGGCAGCGGTGCCTTTGCCGCCTTGGCCGGCGCTGTCTTGCCGGCCTTCGCTGTCGGCTTGGCCACCGGTTTCGGTGCGGCCTTCCGCGACGGTCGAGTCGGCGCCTTTTTCGCCGGAGCGTTCTTGCCGGCGCTCGCCTTTTTCGCCGCGTGCGGTTTTGCCGCGCTTGCCTTCTTCACGGGCCGCATGGACTTGCTCGCCGCTGCCTTTTTCGCAGGCGGTTTCTTCTTGGCGGCGACCACCTTGGTCGATGCTTTCTTGCCGGCAGATGTACTCACGTGTCCTCCTCGTGGCGGCGGCTCGGCCCCGCATGGCAAGGATGATGGGCGGGGCGGTGCCGTTTTGACCGCCGCGGATTGTAGTCACGCAAGGGCTGCGTGGACGTTCTCTCTTCCAGCGTCGGGGTTTCGGAGGTCCCGAAACCTCGACGCAACCGATCACCGGTGCCCGGTCAGGCCACGCACTGCTTGAGCCCCTGCTCGAGAATTTCCCTTGGCAGATCGATGCCAATGAAGACCATCTTGCTCGTCTTCTTTTCGCCAGGTGCCCATTTCGGGCCAAGATCGCTGCCCATCAACTGGTGCACGCCCTGGAAGATCACCTTGCGGTCGGAGCCCTTCATGTTCAGCACGCCCTTGTAGCGGAGCAGCTTGGGGCCGTAGACCTGGACGATCGCGCCGAGAAAATCTTCCAGTTTCCCGGCGTCGAGCGGCTTGTCAGCGCGGAACACGAACGACTTCACGTCGTCGTCGTGGGCGTGATGGTGCGGGTGGTCGCAGTGCTCGCCGGGCGCGTGGTCGTGCCCTTCGTGGCCGTGCTCATGGCCATGAGCATGGTCGTGACCATGATCGTGTTCGTCGGCCTTCAGGAAATCCGGGTCGATCTCGAGCTTGGCGTTGAGATTGAAGCCTTTCAGATCGAACACATCGGCGATCGGTACTTCGCCGAAGTTCACCCGCGTCTGCTTGGCGCGCGGGTTCATGTGCTTGATGCGGTGGATCAGCGCCTCAACGGTCTGACCATCGACCAGATCGGTCTTGCTGATGAAGATCTGGTCGGCGAAGCCGATCTGCCGGCGCGCTTCCTGCCGGTCGTTCAGCTGCTGATCGGCATGTTTGGCGTCGACCAGCGTGAGGATCGAGTCGAGCAGGTAGCTCTCGGCGATTTCGTCGTCCATGAAGAAAGTCTGCGCCACCGGGCCTGGGTCGGCCAAGCCGGTGGTTTCGATGACGACCCGGTCGAAATCGAGCTCGCCCTTCCTCTTCTTCTCGGCAAGCTCGGCGAGCGTAGTGCGCAGATCTTCGCGGATCGAACAGCAGACGCAGCCGTTGTTGAGCTGAATGATCTGTTCCTTGGAGTCCTGCACCAGGATCTCGTTGTCGATGTTCTCTTCGCCGAACTCGTTCTCGATGACGGCGATCTTCTGCCCATGCGCCTCGGTCAGAACACGCTTCAAGAGCGTTGTCTTGCCCGAGCCGAGGAAGCCGGTCAGGATGGTGGCGGGGATCAGGCTCATGGACGATTCACCTTCGTTCTGCGTTTTTCTCGCTGCGAAATGCGCCCGCACCAAGTGGGGGCGGCAACACATTTCTCAAGGTATCAGACTTGTCAAGCTCGCGTCGCCGCCGGGTGCCGTTAGGGTAAGCTCTTTGATCCACGGCTTTCGGCGGAGCGCGAGTATCACCGCGACCGCCCTTCGATGTCAGAACCCACTGCCGCCCGCGTTTCGCGCGGTGCCGACAAGGCTGCTTTGTCGGCTGGCCGGCGCAATATCTTCCAGAAGCTCGTCGACCTTGTCTCGCCGGGCCCCGAGTCGCGCGACGAATTGATCGAGTCCCTCGCCGAGGCCGAGCAGAAGGAGCTGATCGAGCCCGAGTCGCGGATGATGCTCGAGGGCGTGATCCGCATGGCCGACATGACCGCGGGCGACGTCATGGTGCCGACGCGCCACATGGACCAGCTCGACATCGACGCGCCCTTCGACGAGATGCTGCACGTCATCATCCGCACCGGCCATTCGCGCTTCCCGGTCTTCGAGGGCCGGCGTGAGAACGTGATCGGCATCCTGATGGCCAAGGACCTGCTGAAGCTGCAGCGCTCGCCCGACCTCAACCTGCGCACCTTGCTGCGGCCGGCGGTGTTCGTGCCCGAATCGAAGGCCCTCAACGACCTGCTCCGCGATTTCCGCTCGATGCGCAATCACCTCGCGATCGTCATCGACGAGTTCGGCACCACCGCCGGCCTGCTGACCATCGAAGACGTGCTCGAGGAGATCGTCGGCGAGATCGAGGACGAGTTCGACGAGAAGGACGGCGAGAGCAGCATCTACACATTGGCCGACGGTAGCCAGCGGGTCGCCGGCGACACGACGGTCAGCGCCGTCAACGACTTCTTCGAGGTGCATCTGCCCACCAACGAGTTCGACACCATCGGCGGCCTCGTCGCCCATGAACTCGGCCGCGTGCCGCGGCGCGGCGAGGCGCAGACCCTGGGCGGTCTCGTCTTCGCGGTCATGCTCGCGCGGGGCGGCGCCGTGCGCTGGTTCAAGGTGACGCGCGCCGCCGAAGAAGCGCTCGGCTCCGACGGCGCCTGAGAACGGGCGAATGAACCTGCCGCGGCGGTTCCTTCGCCCCTTCTGCATCGTCGAGCTTCGCCTTTGAAGCGCCTGAAAGGGTTGCCCGAGGTCGCCTTCGTGGCCCTGCTCGGGGCCGCCCAGACGATCACCTACGTCGAAACCGCGCTCTGGCCGTTGCAGATGCTCGCCATGGCGCTTCTGGCCTGGCGCATTGGCCGCGCCTCGGCCCGGCGCGCCGCCGGGCTCGGGCTCGCCTACGGAACGGCCTGGCTCGGCGCGGGTACCTGGTGGCTCTACATCAGCATGCATCGCTATGGCGGACTGCCGGCCTGGTTGACCGTCCTCGCCGTTCTGGCTCTTTCGCTCTTCCTCTCGCTGTACCTCGCCGCTGCGATGGCGGCTACCGCCCGCTGGAGCCCGCCCGGGCCGCTGCTCGGCGCCCTCGTGTTCGCCTCGGCCTGGCTGCTCGCGGAGCTCGCCCGCGGCCTGATCTTCACCGGCTTTCCGTGGCTGGCCAGCGGTTACGCGCACGTCGACTCGCCACTCGGCGGCCTGGCGCCGTGGATCGGCGTCTACGGGGTCGGCGCGGTCGCCGCGGGACTGGCGGCGGCGTTCGGCTTCAGCTCGCTCGGTCGCCTCCGTGCGTGGCTGGCGCCGAGCACGGCCTTGTTCGGCGCGCTGGTGCTCGGAGCGCTCGCCGGCAGCATCGATTTCACGCAGCCGACCGGCGTGCTTCGCGTCACGCTGCTCCAGGGCAACGTGCCGCAGGACGAAAAGTTTTCCGTTCGCTACGTGCCGCAAACGCTCCAGCTGCTGACGACGCAGCTCGAAACCGCGCGCGGCGATCTCGTGGTTGGCCCGGAGACCGTG
>JALYSL010000061.1 GCA_030854825.1 Pseudomonadota bacterium | reverse complement strand
GTGGCGCGCTGGCCGACCGCGGCGTCGCGCTGCACACGTCGAAGGACCACGTCGTCTTCGAGCGCAGCGAAGTGCTGACCGGCAGCGGCAAAGCGTATAGCGTCTTCACGCCCTACAAATCGGCGTGGCTGAAAAAACTCGACGACTTCTACCTGAAGCCCTATCCGGTCGAGCGCTACGCCGCCGGCCTGGCGACACCCGGCTCCGACAGGGTGGCGGCGGCCATGCCGACGCTCGCCGGGCTCGGCTTCGTGAAGACCAATCTCGAAGCAATCAAGGTACATGGCGGAAGCGCGGCGGCGGCGGCGCTGCTGGCCGATTTTCTTGACCGAATCGATGACTACGACACGGCACGCGAGTTTCCCGCGATCAAAGGGCCAAGTTATCTCGGCGTGCACCTTCGCTTCGGCACAGTCTCGATCCGCAAGCTCGTCGCCGTCGCCCTCGATCGCGCAGCCGGCCGCAGCCGCGGCGCCGAGGTCTGGCTTGCCGAGCTGATCTGGCGCGACTTCTATCAGCAGGTTCTGCACCACCTGCCGCACGTCGTGGGCGGCAGCTGCAAGCCGGAATACGACCGCATCCGTTTCGAGCACGGCAAGCATGCCGACGCGTCTTTCGCGGCCTGGTGCGAAGGACGCACCGGCTACCCGCTGATCGACGCGGCGATGGCGCAGATCAACCAGACCGGCTACATGCACAACCGCCTGCGCATGGTGACGGCGAGCTTTCTGGTGAAGGATCTCGGCATCGACTGGCGCCGCGGCGAGGCCTATTTCGCCGAGCACCTGATCGACTACGAGCTCGCTTCGAACAACGGCGGCTGGCAATGGGCGGCCTCGACCGGCTGCGACGCGCAACCCTGGTTTCGCATCTTCAACCCGCTGACGCAAAGCCGCAGGTTCGATCCCGAAGGCCGCTTCATCCGCCGTTACCTGCCGCAACTCGACCGCCTCGGCAACGATCTGATCCACGCGCCATGGCAAGCCGGGCCAATCGATCTCGAGGCGGCCGGCATCGTTCTGGGTCGCGACTATTCCGAGCCGATCGTCGACCACGCCGCAGCGCGAGAAAAGACGCTCGAGCGCTATTCGATCATTCGCGACGCGAGGGCCGCGACGCGCTGACGAACCTCAGACCTCGGCGTTGGCACGCGTGTAGCGCGCCACCAGGGCAAGCAGATCCTCTTCGGAATAGGGTTTGCCGAGGTAGTGGTCGACGCCGAGCTCGGCAGCATGGTCGCGGTGCTTCTCGGCGATGCGCGAGGTGATCATGATCACCGGCAGATCGCGCCAGCGCGCATCGGCGCGCAGGTTGCGAACCAGGTCGAAACCATCCATGCGCGGCATTTCGATGTCGGAGAGAACGACCTGCGGCACTTCCTCGGCGAGCCGCTCGAGCGCGTCGAGACCGTCCTTGGCGAGCGTGACGCGATAGCCCTCCCGGGCCAGCAGACGTTGCGTGACGCGACGCACGGTGAGCGAGTCGTCGACGACGAGAATGAGCGGCGCCACTGGCTTTTCTGGCACGCTGTTCGACGGCACGAGGGACGACTTCGCGTCGCCCGAGTGCATGGCCGCGAGCGTCGCGGCACGCGCCTCGTCGCCGTACAGGGCCGCCAACGCCACGGGGTTGTAGATGAGCGCGACGGCGCCGGACGCGAGCAAAGTCATTCCGGCCAGGCCGGGCAGTCGCGAGAGCTGCGGGCCGAGGTTCTTGACCACCACTTCCTGGTTGCCGAGCACTTCGTCGACGTGCAGGGCGACGCGCTGCTGCGCACTGCGCACGACGACGACGGCACGGGTGCGCAATTGCGTTTCCGACGGCCGTGCGCCCATCTGCAGCAGGGCGCCGAGCCAGAAGAAGGGCAGCGAGCGCTCGCCGAATTCGTAGACGCCGCTTTCATACGCGGCAGCGACTTCATTCGGCGTCGCTCGACGCACGATCTCGATCAGGGTCGAGGGCACGGCGACTCGACTGTCGCCGCAGCGAAGCATCACCACCTGCGTCACTGCAGTCGTCAAGGGCAGGATCAGTTTGAACGACGTGCCCTGGCCGGCGGCGGTGGCCGTTTCGATGCGGCCGCCCATGGCGATCACATCGGAGCGCACGACGTCCATGCCGACGCCGCGGCCGGCCAGCTCGGTCACCGTCTCGGCGGTGGTGAAGCCGGCGGTGAAGATGAGATTCGCCAGCTCGGCGTCGTCGTGGGGCAGCTTCGGGTCGAGCAGGCGCATGGCGACGCCCTTCTCGCGGATGCGAGCAAGGTCGAGCCCGGCGCCGTCGTCGCGGAACTCGACGCCGACTTCGTTGCCTTCATGGGAAAGCGAGACGACGATGGTGCCGGTC
>JALYSL010000026.1 GCA_030854825.1 Pseudomonadota bacterium | reverse complement strand
TCTGTTCCTGCGTGCCGGGATTCAGGAAACGCGCGTCGCGGCGATTGCCGAGGACCTTGATCGTCACCGCCTGCTGCTTGGCGATGCGATAGGTGAGAGACATGTCGCCGCGCAGGATGTTGTCATGGCCGCCACTGGTTCCCGAGGCAATGCTGCTGACGAAATACTCGCGCCCGGTCAGGTCGAGCGACCACTTGTTGCTGTGCGTGAGGCGCAAGGCAATGAGTGCCTGTGGCGCGAAACCGTAGTTGTAGTCGCGATCACCAACCAGGCCGCGCGTGGTGCCGACGGCCGCATAGCCGACGCCGCCCGTCGCTGTGCCCTGAAGCGACAGCGCGTCGGTGAGCTGCCACTGCGCCGTCGAGCCGATCGAGACGGCCGTGCTCGAGACACGAAAGGTCTGCGGCGCCACGTAGTCGTAGCTGCCGTAGATGCCCCAGACGCCGCGATAGTCGGGGCCGGCCTCGTAGCTCTTGCCGACCAGCAGGCCGCGCGTCAGCACGTTCTCGAAGCCGTTCGCGCTCGACGCGGTGGCCTGGAAGTTGAAGTAGTCGAACGGCCGTGTGTACTCGTAGCCCTTCGATCCCGGCAGGCCGTAGTCGATCGAGAAATCGGCCTGCGCTTCGTTGCGCTCGAAGTTCGCCGTTGAATTGCCGAGCTCCTGCTTGACGCTGTTGGCGTAGCCGAGCTCGAGGCGGCTGAAATAGGCGGCGTCGTGGCTCGAGAAGATGCCGCGCCGATCGTTGAACGCGAGCCGATTGACGCCGGCCGCCGGATCGATCGCCGCCGCCGCGACCTCGCGCCAGAAGTAAGGCAGGCCGCCACCCTGCTCGAGCACCAGGTTCGACATGCGGAACAGGGCCTCGCCGAGGAAAGTGCCGCCGATGCCGCTGGCGACCTGGTCGTTGCGCGACGGGCGCGTTTGTTCGCCGGCGATCTCCCACACGGCACTGCCGGCAAAGGCATAGCCCGCGGAGTGCCAGTAGTCGAGACCCGCGGAACGAGCGAAGCCGAGGTACATCGCGCCTTGCACCGGATGGCCGAGCTGGTTGGTCTCGAACGGATCGTCGTCGGTGCCCCAGCCGCTGTGCAGATTCGTGCGGATGCTGTTCAGCGTGACGCGATAGTCGTCGCGCCCGCTGCCAAAGTAGCGATTGACCCGATTGAGCGCGAACTGGAAGCCGAGAATTTCTCCGGCCGGAAGCAAATAGCTGGGCGCCGGTTCGGCCGCTGTCGTCGTTGCCGGTGGACTAGAAGCCGAGGCAGCCGGCGCGGCGACCTGCGCCGACGCAGCGGTCGCGCCCGCGCCCAGGGCGACGCAGAACCCGGCGACCAGCGCGGCCTTGAAGCGTCGTGATCGCGATTTCATCGGTGCCACCATGGCAAGCGACGTGCCCGTAGGGCGGCCATGTTTTCCCTGCGGTGATGAGATATGCGCATCGCTCGCATCGTAGCCAAAGAGACGCGGCGGCGAAGACGGCGCCCGTCGACAATTGCCGCACATGACGCCCGACCTGCTGCTGGCCATCGATGTCGGAACGCAGAGCGTGCGTTCGCTCGCTTTCGATCGTGATGGCGCGATGCATGGGCGTGCTCAAGTCATGTTCGAGCCGCCGTTCGATTCGCCGCAGCCGGGCTGGGCGGAGAAGGACGCCGCCTCGTACTGGCAGGCATTGGTGGAAAGCTGCCAGGCGCTCTGGCAACAAGGCGACGTGCGGCCCGAGCGCATCGCCGCGCTGACCTTGACGGCCCAGCGCGGCACCGTTGTCTGTGCCCGCGAAGATGGCACGCCGCTCAGGCCGGCGATCGTCTGGCCCGATCAGCGCCTTTGTTCGGCGCCGCCGCCATTGGGCGCTTTCTGGAGCACGTTGTTCGGCGTGGCCGGCGCCGGACTGCTGGTGCGCCAGTTGCAGCGGCAGGCCGAAGCCAACTGGCTGGCGCAGCACGAAGGCGCGCTGTGGAAACGGTGCGAGCGCTTCACCCTGCTCTCGGGCTGGCTGGCGCATCGGCTGGTCGGCGAATGGGTCGATTCGGCCGCCTGCCAGGTTGGCTATCTGCCATTCGACTACAAGCGTCAGCAGTGGGCTCGCGACGGCGATTGGCAGTGGAAAGCGCTGGCGATCGGGCGTGGCCAGTTGCCGCGCCTCGTGCCGGCGGCGGCACGCCTCGGCACACTGACCGACGCCGCCGCCGCCGCGCTCGGCCTGCCACGCGCGTTATCCGTCATTGCCGCGGCCGCCGACAAGGCCTGCGAGGTGCTCGGCTGCGGCGTGCTCGAACCCGACGCTGCGCACTTGTCGTTCGGCACCGCCGCGACGATCAACACGACGCAGGCGAAGTACATGGAAGTGCAGCGCCTGCTGCCGGCCTATCCGGCGGCCTGGCCCGGTGCCTTCAATACCGAGATCCAGATTCAGCGCGGCTTCTGGCTGGTGAGCTGGTTCAAGACCGAGTTCGCGCACGAGGAGCGTGCGCGTGCGGCCGAGCGCGGCGTCAGCGCCGAGTCGCTGTTCGACGAGCTCATCGCCTCGGTGCCGCCCGGCTCGATGGGCCTCATGCTGCAGCCGTACTGGTCGCCCGGTCTGCGTGATCCCGGACCCGAGGGCAAGGGCGCGATCATCGGCTTCGGCGACGTGCACACACGCGCCCATCTGTACCGGGCCATGATCGAAGGGCTCGCCTACGGCCTGCGCGCCGGGGGCGAGTTGATCGAGGCCCGCACCCGGCGGCCGATCAGGCGGCTCGTCATTTCCGGCGGGGGCGCGCAAAGCGATGGCGCGATGCAGATCGCGGCCGATGTGTTCGCTCTGGCGGCGGAGCGGCCGCAGCTGGCCGACGCATCTTCGCTCGGCGCGGCGATGCTTGCCGCGACGGGGCTCGGCTGGCATGCCGACGTGCCGGCCGCGGTCGCTGCGATGGCA
>JALYSL010000021.1 GCA_030854825.1 Pseudomonadota bacterium | reverse complement strand
CGTGCCCCATGCCGAGCTGCATCAGCGGGTGGTACGACGGGTGGAAATCGACCTCGTCGATGCGCTCGCCGGTGCGATCGAACGTGCGCAGGCGCGGCTTGTTCTCGTTGGCGGCGAAGCCGAGCTCCATCATCTCGCCGCCGGCGAGCGCGCCGAATTCGGCGAGCTGCGGCTCGGCCCAGCCGCCACCTTCGCGCTGCACCGCTGCGCGCAAGGCTGCGTCGCTCAGAAATGCGTTGTACGGGCCGAGCGCGGGAACCTGGTTCTCGACACGGTGGGTGATGAAGCTTTCGGCGATCGACATGGGCGCTGCCTAGATCGGGGCGCGGCAAGCCCCGCGGCGATCTTCGCACCTCGATCGAGGCTGCGCAGGAAGCGCGGCCCGGCAGCGCTCATGTCGCGGCCCCGCCGCGCGTCAGGAAACGACCTGGTAGTACAGGTTCTGCGGGTGCCTGGCCTGGGCGAAGAAGAACCAGCGGTCGGCGAAGAGCCCGGGTGCCTGCACGACGACGGCAAGCAGCCACGCCAGCGTCGAGCCCGAGACGACGCCGACGAGTTCGAGCAATGCCGGTAGTGCGAAGCCGAGCACGACCAGCGCGATCCGGATCCGCTTCACTGCCGCGAGCGAGGCATGGTGGAAGAACTCGCGCGTGTTGAACGAACCGGCCGACATACCCATCGACTTCTGCACCAACTGCGGCGCTCGGATGCCGGTTGCCGACTGGAGATTCGACTTGTGGCGGATGCCGGCGTTGCGGCGCAGCGCCAGCATGCGCGAGGCCCACGCCGCGAGCGTGAGGACGAGCGCCTCTGGGCCGACGCCGTGAACGAAGGTGGCCTCACGGGCGAGCGACCCGGCCGCGGCGGCGAGCAAGAAGCCCGAAGCGAGGCCGGTGAGCACGAAGTTGACGAAGGTGAGCGGATGCGCCCATTCCTCGATGAAGCGCAGGCAGGCGTAGATCATCGCCGTGCAGTACCAGAGCAGCGCGCCGACGCCAAGCAGAACAACAGGCAAGGCGATGCGCGTCAACGACGCCGGCGCGTCGACGTGCAGGGCGATCCACCAGAGGACGACGAGGCTGATGAACGTCGGCAGCGCGATCACCTCGCGCGACAGCCACGAGGTGCGCCACATCATCGCCGAGCGCCAGGCGCGCTCGGGCCGGCCGAGATGCAGGAACGAAGCGCCGAGGCCGACGACGAGCATGACCGCGGCGACGATGAGCACGGCCGGCACGAAGCCCCGGCCGAGCGTCATGCCGCCGAGTACGGCGAGCGCGAGCGCGACCACGAGACCCTGCGCCGCGCCGGCGACGGTGGTGAAGATGATGACCGAGAACGCGGGATTCATCTCGGGCTCACGAAGCGTCGCGCGCCGACGGTAGCGGCGTCGTCGATCCGACCGCGGTGGTGGGCCGGCGCGGCAGGTACTGGTTCGCCGGCTTGGTGCCCCACTCGGGCATCAGCGGGTAGCCGCCGCGCTCGCGGATCGCCTTCGAGACTTCGGAGTCCGGATCCTTGACGTCGCCGAACAGGCGCGCGCCGGTGGGGCAGGCCTTGACGCAGGCCGGCTGCCGGTCTTGCGCGCTCAGCTTGTCGTCGTAGACGCGGTCGACGCAGAGCGTGCACTTGGTCATCACCTGGCGCTCTTCGTCGATCTCGCGGGCGCCGTACGGGCAGGCCCAGGCGCAGTATTTGCAGCCGATGCACTTGTCGTAGTCGACCAGGACGATGCCGTCTTCGGCGCGCTTGTAGCTGGCGCCCGTGGGGCACACGGGCACGCACGGCGGCTCCTCGCAGTGCAGGCAGCTCTTCGGGAAGTGGATCGTCTCGGTCAGCGGAAAGACGCCCGCTTCGTAGGTCTGCACCCGATTGAAGAAGGTGCCGGTCGGGTTCGCGCCGTAGGCGTTCTCGTCGACCAGCGGGCCGGCCGAGCCGGAGGTGTTCCATTCCTTGCACGAGGTGACGCAGGCGTGGCAGCCGACGCAGACGTTGAGGTCGATCACCAGCGCGAGCTGGCGAGCCAGCGTCTTCGAAGGTCCGTGGTCGGTGCCGATCGTCGCCGGGTCGATGGTGGTCGCATGCGCCTGCCCTTCGGCCAGCGCGTTCGATTGCAGCATGCGCTTCAGCCAGTCGATCATGAGCGCTTTTTACCCGCGAAGTAGGCCATCGGCTTCTCGCGCGGGCCGAGCACGCCGGGCGGCTTCGGCGTCGCCGTGGTCTGCGGCGACGATGCCTCGTGCGCTTCCGGCTCGGCCGGCCGGATGCGCACCCGCACGTCGTACCAGCCCGCCTGGCCGGTGACCGGATCGGAGTTGCTGATCGGCCGGCCGCCGCTTTGCGGCAGCTCGTCGGCGATCAGGTGATTGAGCAGGAAGCCCTTTCGCGCTTCGTCGGCACCGGGCGCGAGCTGCCAGGCGCCGTCGGCCTTGCCGATCGCGTTCCATGTCCATACCGTGCCGGGTTCGACGGCCTCGCTGTAGCGAACCATGCAGCGCACCTTGCCCCACTGGCTCTCGACCCAGCACCAGCCGCCGTCCTCGATGCCAGCCTTTTGTGCCACGAGCGGATTCACCTGCAGGTAGTTGTGGCTGTGGATCTGGCGCAGCCAGGCGTTCTGCGAATCCCAGGAGTGGTACATCGCCATCGGCCGCTGCGTGATGGCGTTGAGCGGGAACG
>JALYSL010000020.1 GCA_030854825.1 Pseudomonadota bacterium | reverse complement strand
GTCTCGCCGATGGTGCTGGGCTTCGGCTACGTCGTCTCCGCAGGGCCGGTCGGGTTCTATTCGGTGTGGGCCAAGCAGCTCTTCGGCGTCGTGCCGTGGAACGTCTACTCGCTCACCGGCATCGCTGTCATCGCCGGCCTGACCCACGTGCCCCACGTCTACCTCTACACCTCGTCGGCGTTGAAGAGCCTGGGCTCCGACGTCGAGGAAGCCGCGCGCATGACGGGCTCGAGCCCGTTCCAGGTGGCGAAGGACGTCAGCCTGCCGATGGTGACGCCGTCGCTGCTCTTCTCGGGCGTGCTCGTCTTCTTCCTCGGCTTCGAGATCTTCGGCCTGCCGCTCGTGCTCGGCGATCCCGAAGGCCACCTCGTCCTCGCGACCTATCTCTACAAGCTCACCAACAAGCTGGGCACGCCGTCGTACCACCTGATGGCGGCAGTGGCGGTGTGCATCGTCGCAATGACCTTCCCGCTGGTGATGCTGCAGCGCTTCCTGCTGAAGAACGCCGGCAAGTACATCACCGTCAAGGGCAAGGCCGGCCGGCAGCGGCCACTGCCGCTCGGCAACTGGCGCTGGATCGCCGCCGCGATCCTCGTGATCTGGCTCCTCCTCACCATCGTCGTGCCACTCTCCGGCATCGGCTTGCGCGCGATGGTCACCAACTGGGGCGAAGGCGTGAACCTGTCCGAGGTGCTCACGCTCGACAACTTCCGCGAGGTGTTCAACCAGCCGACGCTCGTGCGCGGCATCTTCAACACGATCCTCATCGGCGTCGTCGGCGGCGCTCTCGCGGTCGTCTGCTACACCGCGGTCGGCCTCGCGACGCACCGGAAGAACGACGGCTGGTCGCGCTTCGTCGACTATCTGGTCCTGGTGCCCCGCGCGGTGCCGGGCCTGCTCGCCGGCCTCGCCTTCCTGTGGGTGTTCCTGTTCTTCCCGCCGCTCGCGCCCCTTCGCTCCACCATCGTGAGCCTCTGGATCGCCTACACGGTCGTCTGGCTCGCCTACGGCATGCGATTGGTCTCGAGCTCGCTGCTCCAGGTCGGACCCGAGCTCGAGGAGGCCGGCCGCAGCGTCGGCGCGAGCCGCGGTCAGGTGAGCCGTGACATCACGTTGCCGCTGATCCGCTACGGCCTGCTGGCGAGCTGGCTTCTCGTCTTCATGATCTTCGAGCGCGAATATTCGACCGGCGTCTACCTGCTCGGCCCCGGCACCGAGGTGATCGGCTCGCTGCTTGTGTCGCTGTGGGGAACGGGCGGTGCCGACATGGTGGCCGCGCTCTCGCTGATCAACGTGGTGCTGGTCGGCGTCGGCCTGGCCGTGGCGCTGCGCTTCGGAGTGAAACTGCATGACTGAAGCCGCTACCGCTGGCTCTGCCGCCGCGCCGGGTACCAAGCTCCGCGTCGAGGATCTGCACCTTTCCTATGGCGACAACGCCATCCTCAAGGGCGTCTCGATGCAGCTGGCGCAGGGCGAGGTCGTCTCGTTGCTCGGCCCTTCCGGCAGCGGCAAGACGACGCTGCTGCGCGCCGTCGCCGGGCTCGAGCCACCGCATCGCGGCACGATCCGCATCGAGGACCGCCCGGTCTTCGATGCCGGCAGCAAGCTGGAAGTGCCCGCCGAAAAGCGCAATCTCGGCCTCGTCTTCCAGTCGTACGCGCTATGGCCGCATCGCACCGTTTTCGACAACGTCGCCTACGGTCTGAAGTTGCGAAAGGTGTCGTCCGCCGAGACCCGGCAGCGCGTCGAGTCGGCCCTCGGCAATCTCGGCCTCGGCCATCTGGGCGAGCGGCTGCCGCACCAGTTGTCGGGCGGCCAGCAACAGCGCGTGGCGATCGCCCGGGCACTGGTCTACAACCCGCCCGTCATCCTGATGGACGAGCCGCTGTCCAATCTCGACGCCAAGCTGCGCGAGGAAGCGCGTGCGTGGCTGCGCGAGCTGATCCTGAAGATGCGCCTGTCGGCGCTGGTCGTCACCCACGATCAGAATGAGGCGATGGCGATGTCTGATCGCATTCTTCTGCTCAACAACGGCGTCATCGAACAGCAGGGTACGCCGCAGGAGCTGTACGGCCACCCGGATACACTCTTCGTCGCCGACTTCATGGGCAGCAACAATCGCATCGAAGGCAAGGTCGCCGAGGAGCGCGGCGGCGAGATGAAGCTGGCGGGCGACGGCTGGCAGCTCTGGGGGCAGACCCGCGGCATCGCCGCCGCAGGGGCCCAGGCCACGGGCATGATTCGTCTGGAGCGCGTTCACCTTGCGGCCGGCGCCGGCGAAAACACCATTCAGCTGACTCTTGTGACCTCGATGTTCATCGGTGATCGCTGGGAATATCTGTTCCAGCGCAACGACCTGCGCCTGCGCGCCTACGGCTCGATGGCGCTCGCCGCCGGCGATCAGTGGCTCGAGATTCCCCGGGAGAGTCTCTGGATCTTCTGATCATCGCCTGCAGCGCGGCACGTCGCTTGCTCCCGAACTCCGGATTGCAACCTGCGCACTGGAGCTGATGGAGAAGTTTCGCCTCGACAAATGGCTCTGGGCTGCGCGCCTCTACAAGACGCGTGGCCTGGCCGCCGAGGCCATCGGCAAGGGACGGATCGTCGTCAACGGTGTGGCGGCCAAGGCCGCGCGCGAGTTGCATGAAGGCGACGTCATCGACGTGCGGGAACCGGCCTCCGTCCGAACACTCGTGGTGCGCGCCCTGAGCCGGCTTCGCGGCCCGGCCACGGTGGCTCAGACGTATTACGAGGAAACGCCGGAAAGCGTCGAGCGGCGCCTGGCCGCGGCGGCCCTGCGCCGAGATCAGCCCGAGCCGGCGGCGGCCCTCGAAGCCGGGCGCCCCACCAAGCGCAACCGGCGTCAACTGGCCGACTGGAACCGCTGGAGCGCTACCGCCGAGCCTGACTGAGCGAGAAAGCCGCGCCGAAGCGTAAATAGCCCCTTGAAAGGCAAGGGGATGCGCCCCACCTCGATGGGATGAACGAAGCAAGGTCCCCGACGCCCGCCGACCCGGCTGCCTCAGAAGCCAACGTTGGCGACCCCGCGGCCGCCGCCGCTGGAAGCTCGCCGTCGAATCTCGAAGCTCGCCATGCCGAGCTTTCCGACGCCTTCCTGCGAGCCAAGGCCGAGGCCGAGAACACCCGTCGCCGTGCCGAAGAAGAAATCGCCAAGGCACGAAAGTTCGCCGTCGAGAGCTTTGCCGAGAGCCTGTTGCCTGTCAAAGACAGTCTCGAATCGGCGATCGCCATTCCGGCGGCGACGCCGGAGCAGCTTCTCGAAGGCGTGCATGCCACTTTGCGCCAGCTGAGCGCCGCCCTGGAGCGCAACAAGGTCATCGAGATCAACCCTCCGCCGACCACCCGCTTCGACCCGCATCAGCACCAGGCGATCAGCGTCGTGCCGGCGCAGCAGGAGCCCAACACGGTAGTTGCCGTGCTGCAGAAGGGCTACCTCATCGCCGACCGCGTCTTGCGGCCCGCGCTGGTGACCGTGAGTGCCTCGAACTGAGGCTTCGGCCGCTTGAAATGACCCGAGTTATCCACAACTCGATCCCATCCGAATTCATTCTCTGGAGATAAGAACATGGCAAAGATCATCGGCATCGACTTGGGCACCACCAACTCGTGCGTCGCGATCATGGAAGGCAACACCACCAAGGTGATAGAGAACAGCGAAGGTGCGCGCACGACGCCGTCGATCATCGCCTACCAGGACGGCGGCGAGATCCTCGTCGGCGCCTCGGCGAAGCGCCAGGCCGTCACCAACGCGAAGAACACGATCTACGCGGTCAAGCGCCTGATCGGCCGCAAGTTCAGCGAGAAGGAAGTGCAGAAGGACATCAACCTGATGCCCTACAAGATCGTCGCCGCCGACAACGGCGACGCCTGGGTCGAGGTGCGCGGCGAGAAACTCGCGCCGCAACAGATTTCGGCCGAGATCCTGCGCAAGATGAAGAAGACCGCCGAGGACTATCTCGGCGAGAAGGTGATCGACGCGGTGATCACCGTGCCGGCCTACTTCAACGACGCGCAGCGCCAGGCGACCAAGGACGCCGGCCGCATCGCCGGCCTCGAAGTCAAGCGCATCATCAACGAGCCGACCGCGGCGGCACTCGCCTTCGGCCTCGACAAGAGCGAAAAGGGCGACCGCAAGATCGTGGTCTATGACCTGGGCGGCGGCACGTTCGATGTCTCGATCATCGAGATCGCAGACGTCGACGGCGAAAAACAGTTCGAGGTGCTGTCGACCAACGGCGACACGTTCCTGGGCGGCGAGGACTTCGACCAGCGCATCATCGACTACATCATTGCCGAGTTCAAGAAGGACCAGGGCGTCGATCTGTCGAAGGACGTGCTCGCGCTGCAACGCCTGAAGGAATCGGCCGAGAAGGCGAAGATCGAGCTCTCGAGCAACTCGCAGACCGACATCAACCTGCCGTACGTCACGGCCGATGCCTCGGGCCCGAAGCATCTGAACATCAAGTTGACTCGGGCCAAGCTCGAAGCCCTGGTCGAGGACCTGATCGAGCGCACGATCGCGCCTTGCCGAACCGCCATCAAGGATGCCGGCGTGAGCACGGGCCAGATCGACGACGTAATCCTGGTCGGCGGCATGACGCGCATGCCCAAGGTGCAGGACAAGGTCAAGGAATTCTTCGGCAAGGAGCCGAGGAAGGACGTCAACCCCGATGAAGCCGTGGCCGTCGGCGCGGCGATTCAAGGCCAGGTGCTGGTCGGCGACCGCAAGGACGTGCTGCTGCTCGACGTGACTCCGCTGAGCCTCGGCATCGAGACGCTCGGCGGCGTCATGACCAAGATGATCCAGAAGAACACGACGATCCCGACCAAGTTCGCGCAGACCTTCTCCACCGCCGATGACAACCAGCCGGCGGTGACGATCAAGGTCTACCAGGGCGAGCGCGAGATGGCTTCGGGCAACAAGAGCCTCGGCGAGTTCAATCTCGAAGGCATCGCCCCGGCGCCGCGTGGTTTGCCGCAGATCGAGGTCTCGTTCGACATCGACGCCAACGGCATCCTGCACGTCGGCGCCAAGGACAAGGCGACCGGCAAGGAAAACAAGATCACCATCAAGGCGAACTCGGGCCTGTCGGAAGCCGAGATCCAGCAGATGGTGAAAGACGCCGAGCTCAACGCCGCCGACGACAGGAAGAAGCTCGAGGTCATCCAGGCGCGCAATGCCGCCGACGCGACGATCCACGGCGTCAGGAAGAACATGGCCGAGCACGGCGACAAGCTCGATCCGGCCGACAAGGAAAAAGTCGAGTCGGCGCTGAAGGAAGCCGAGGAGTCGCTCAAATCGGAAGACAAGGCGGCGATCGAAGCGAAGACG
>JALYSL010000013.1 GCA_030854825.1 Pseudomonadota bacterium | reverse complement strand
CCGGGAACAGCGTGTCCTCGGTCTTGGTTGCCTGCACGCGCACCTTCTTGCCCTTGATGTCGTCGATCGACTTCACCTCCTGCTTGCTGTACATGCTGCGCATGCCCATGGTCATCAGGCCGAGCACGTGCGCGCCCTGCACTGAGTCCTTCACCATCTCGCGGAACTCGGCGGTGATCGCCGGGTCGGCCAGCACGTGCATCAGGTGCGCCTGGTCGCGGAAGATGAAGTGCAGCGAGAAGACGCCCGCCTGCGGCGCCAGCGTCGAGGCATTGGCCGTCGAGGTGATGACGAAGTCGATGTCGCCGGCGCGCATCTTCTGCAGCATCTGCGGCTCCTGGCCGAGCTGGGCGCCGGGGTACTGGTTGATGCTGAACTTGCCGCCCGAGAGCTCCTTCAGCTTGGCATCGAAGATGTTCGCGGCGATGCCGTACGCCGTCGTAGGCGGCTGGTCGTAGGCGAAACTGAACTGGCGGGCAGCCTGTGCGCTCGCGGTTGCCGCGGCGACCGTAGCGAAGCAGAAAACGAGGGCGCGAAGCATCGCGCGACTTCCGGTCCGGTTTCTCATGGCAGCTTCCTCCAGCGGAGTGGCAAGACGGTCGCAGCGGCGCCGAGGGCCTGTGCTGCGGACTGTCGGATCCTTGTGTCGACTGATGACCCCGGCGCAGAATATTCCGCGCCGCCGGCCGCGGTATCGGTATATAGCCTCCCCTCTCCCACCGGGTCGGCCGGCGCGATTGCGGGCTACCCCGGTGACGCGGGTTCGGCAAAAGCCCTAGAGTCGTTTCGCATGAACGTCTCGCGCAATGGCGGCCGACGACCCGACGCAAACGGCCGTCGCCGCTGCCTCGCAGCGTGAGGTCAAGGTACCAATGAACGAGCGCGACGCGGCCCGCGCTCCCATGCCGCAGCCCCTCGCCGGCCTGCGTGTCGTCGAGCTCACGCACATGGTCATGGGCCCGACCTGCGGGATGATCCTGGCTGATCTCGGCGCCGAGGTCATCAAGATCGAGCCGATCGAAGGCGAAGGGACGCGCCGCCTGCTCGGCGCCGGCGCCGGCTTCTTCCCGATGTTCAACCGCAACAAGAAGAGCATCGGCATCGACCTGCGTCAAGATGCCGGCGGCGCGGCGGCGCGGCGCCTGGCGGCGAGCGCCGACGTCGTCGCCGAGAACTTCAAGCCCGGAACGCTCGCCAAGTTCGGCCTCGACTACGCGTCGCTGGCGGCCGCCAACGAGCGGCTCATCTACGTCAGCCACAAGGGATTTCTGCCCGGCCCCTACGAGCACCGCCCCGCGCTCGACGAGGTGGTGCAGATGATGGGCGGGCTCGCCTACATGACCGGAAGGCCGGGCGACCCGCTGCGTGCCGGCACGAGCGTCAACGACATCATGGGCGGCCTGTTCGGCGCCATCGGCGCCCTCGGCGCACTGATCCAGCGCGGCATCACCGGCAAGGGCATGGAGGTGCAGTCGGCGCTCTTCGAGAACAACGTCTTCCTGATGGGCCAGCACATGCTGCAGTTCGCGATGACCGGCCGCCACCCGGCGCCGATGCCGGCGCGCGACAACCCCTGGGCTGTCTACGACGTCTTCACCGTGAAGGACAGCGAGCAGATCTTCCTCGCCGCCGTCAGCGACGCGCAGTTCGCGACCTTCTGCGACGTGCTCGGCTTCGCCGACCTGAAGGACGACCCGCTCCTGGCCACCAACAACGACCGGGTCAAGGTTCGCCCTGCGCTGCTGGCGACGCTGCGTGAGCGCCTTGCCGGGCGCAGCGCCGCCGAGCTGGCCGGGGTCTTCGAGCAGAACGGCTTGCCCTTTGCGCCGATCCGAAAGCCCGAGGATCTGTACGACGACCCGCACCTGCAAGCCACCGGCGGCCTCGCCGACATCGTCCTGCCCGACGGCGACAGGGCCGGCGAGACTGTCAAGACGACGCTCTTCCCTATCACGATGCGGGGCGAACGGTTGCGGGTCCGCCTGCAGCCGCCGCGCCTCGCTGAGCACACCGCGGAGCTGCTCGCCGGCATCGGCTACTCGTCCGCCGAAATTGCGACGCTGCGCGAGCGGCGCGCCGTCGTCTGAAGCCCATTTCCACACCGACCCCACAGGAGACACCATGATCGACCGCCGCAAGTTCACCGCACGCTCGCTCGGCCTCACGGCTGCGGCGATCGCCGGCCCGGGCCTGGCGAGCAGCGCCTTCGCCGCCGAATACACGATGCGCATCAGCCACCAGTTCCCGCCGGCGCACCAGACCTCGCGCAACCTCGACCAGTTCGCCAAGGACGTGAAAGAGGCGACGCACGGTCGCGTCGAGGTGCAGCTGTTCGGCGCGGCGCAGCTCTTCAAGCCGAACCAGAACCACCCGGCGGTGGCGAGCGGAAAGATCGAGGCGGCGTCGATCCTCAGCTTCCAGTGGGGCGGCACGATCCCGGAAATGAGCGTCACCATCATTCCCTACTTCATCACCTCGATCGCCCGCCAGAAGGCCTTCATCGCCTCGGACGCGGCGCGCCAGCTCGAAGCGAAGATGCAGGCGCACGGGGTGAAGTGCGTCGCCTGGATCGTCGACACCAACGACGGCATCTTCACCTCCCAGAAAAAACCCCTGCTGACACCAACGGACTTCGCCGGCCTGAAGATCCGTGGCCTCAACAAGCTGTTCGACGCCGGCCTCATCGCCATGGGCGCGTCGCCCTCGCCGATGCCAGGCACCGAGGTCTACCAGGCGCTGCAGACGGGCATCCTCGATGCCGGCTTCACCGGCGTCGAGGCGGCGAACAGCCGCAAGTTCTACGAGGTGCAGAAGTACGGCGTCGCCTCCAACATCATCCTTGCCTTCGACAACCTCGTCGTCAATCCGGCGTGGTGGAACGGCTTGCCGGCCGACGTGCGCGGCGCCCTCCAGAAGTCGGCCGACAAGGCCGTGCAGCGCTCGATCCACAAGAGCGACGGCATCGACCCGGCAACGATCCAGGTCCTCAACGACAAGGGCATGAAGGCGGTCGCCCTGACCAAGGTGCAGGAAAGGGTCATGGCCGACGCGATGCAGCCGGCAGTGAAGCGGGAATTCCTGATCGAGACCGGGCCCGACGGCGTCAAGCTGCTGCAGGCGATCGACAAGCTCTGATCGCCGTGAGCGCGGACGGCGCCGGCACCGGCGTGCCCGAGAACGCGGCGCTGCGCCTGCTGGGACGCGTCGTCGGCGCGCTCGCCGGCGCGGCGATGGCG
>JALYSL010000518.1 GCA_030854825.1 Pseudomonadota bacterium | reverse complement strand
GCACGAAGGCGCGATCGTCACGCCGGCGTCCAGCGGAGCCGAGGCGCTGCGCCTGGCGCAGAGCGGCGAGTTCGATCTGCTCGTGTCCGACGTCGGCATGCCGCACATGGACGGCTACGAAATGATGGCCGAGATGCGCAAGCAGCCGCGCACCGCCGTGCTGCCGGCGATCGCCCTGACCGGCTACGGGCGCGCCCAGGACGTGCAGCGCGCGCTGGCGGCGGGCTTTCACGCGCATGTCGACAAGCCAGTCGATTTCACGCACATGCGCGAGGTGATGAAGGCCGTGCTGTCGGGTGCGCCGCTTGCCACCCTTTCGGGAACGACACCGAAGAAGTAGACGATGGTCAGCAGCAAGACGCCTCGCCCGCCGATGGGCGCAAAGGCGACGGGCGCGGCCGCGCGCAGAGTGCAGCGGCAGCAGGACGCGCGCGACCGCAAGACGCCCCCGAAGGCGGAGAAGAAGATGGCCGTGCAGGCCGGTGCGCGCAAGCACCCGGTCAGGCCCTCGACGCAGCACCAGTCGAAGACGGGCCGCAAGGCCAGGCTCGCACTCGCGCCGCAGTTCATGGCGCCGGACTATCTCGGCAGCGGCAAGCTCGAAGGCTTCTCGGCGATCGTCACCGGCGGCGATTCGGGCATCGGCCGCGCCGCGGCGGTGCTGTTCGCGCGCGAAGGCGCCGATGTGACCATCGTCTACCTCGAGTCGCTAGCTCGGTGACCGGCCTCGAAGGCGAGCCGCACCTGCTGGACTATTCGGCGACCAACGGCGCCATTCACGCCTTCACGAAAGCGCTGGCGCAAAACGTGATCGACAAGGGCATCCGCGTCAACGCGGTCGCGCCGGGCCCGGTCTGGACGCCGCTCAATCCGGCCCACGCACCGGCGAAGAAGGTTGCCAAGTTCGGCCGCGACACGACGATGCATCGGCCGGCGCAGCCGGAAGAGCTCTCGCTTGCTTATGTATTCCTTGCCTCGCCGGTGTGCTCGGGCTACATCACCGGCATCGTTCTGCCGGTGACCGGAAGCGTCGCCGCGATCTGAGCCCGGCGCCGCTCAGGCGCCCGGGTCGACGCCCAGCATCTTCATCGCCTTGGCAGTCGTCTGCTTCGTCTTCGCGTAGTCGCGCCAGGCGTCGGCCTCGTCTTCGATGCGCTCGTGCACGTTGCGGATCGTCCAATGGGCGCCGCCGGTGAGCGTGCCCAGCTCGCTCCATTCGCACGGCACCGAGACGCCGAGGCCGGGCCGCGCCCGTGCCGACCAGGCGCACACCGTCGTCGCGCCGAAGCCGTTCCTCAGGTAGTCGACGAAGATCCTGCCGAGGCGGTTCTTCGGGCCGCTCTTGGCCGCAAAGCGCTGGGGGATGATCGTCGCCATGTGCTCGACGATCGCCTTCGACAGCGCCTTCACCTCGTCCCAGCCGCCCTTCGGCGTAATCGGCGCGACGACGTGCAGGCCCTTGCCGCCGCTGGTCTTCAGAAAGCTCGTCAGGCCGAGTTGCTCGAGCAGCGAGCGTGTCAGCTCGGTGCCCTCCTGGATCTGCGGCCACGCCACGCCTTCGCCGGGGTCGAGATCGAAGACGATGCGATCGGGCCGCGTCGTGTCCTTCGTGGTTGCGTTCCAGGTGTGGAACTCGATGACGTTGGCCTGCGCTGCGCCGATCAGCGTGGTGAAGGAGTCGACCTCGATCATCGGCTCGAGCTCGGGCGCGATCGAGCGGTCGAGCTCTTTCAGGTCGGGAATTTTCAGAGCTGCGGCGTGCTTCTGGAAAAACAGCTGGCCTTCGATTCCCGCAGGGGCGCGCACCAGCGAGACTGGGCGCTTTTTCAGGTGCGGCAGGATGAGCCTGGCGACCTCGAGGTAGTAGTCGACGACGTCGAGCTTGGTGATGCCTGTCGAGGTATCGATCACGCGCGACGGATGGCTGATGCGGACCCCGGCGACCGTCGCGTCGGCGCCCATGCCCCTGGCGCGCGCGCGCACCGGTGCGGCGGCCGTCGCGGTCTTCGCGGCTTTCGCTTTGGGTGGGTTTTTTGCAGGGGGCACGGCGTCGGCCTCGGCAGCCGCTTCGACGGTCTTCGTCAGCGTGGCTTGTTCTCGAATGATGCGCTTGGCCGGCTTGTCGATGCGCAGGCCGTGGAAGACGGCGTGGCGGATGTGGCCGTCGGGCGTCCACTCGCCGAACGACACCTCGGCCACCAGCTTCGGCTCGACCCAATGCGCCTTGCCCGGCGGCTTCTCGACGAACGGCCGCTTGTCGCTGTCGACTGCAGTGAGCGCCTTCTTCACGGCGGCGAGCGAGGCCTGGTCGAAGCCGCTGCCCACGCCACCGGCGAAGTGCAGCGCGCCGGCCTCGTCGTGAATGCCAAGCAGCAGCGAGCCGATGCCGGTGCGCGAGCCCTTCGGGTCGGTGTAGCCACCGATCACGAACTCCTGCCGCTGCGTGCACTTGAGCTTGATCCACGCCGGACTGCGCCGCGAGACGTAGGGCGAATCGGCGCGCTTGCCGATCACGCCTTCCAGGCGCATGCGGCAGGCGTTGCGCAGCAGCTCCTTGGCATCGGCGTTGTCGAAGTCTTCGCTGAAGCGGATGCGGCCGTCGTGCGGTGTCGCGTCGAGCAGCGAGCGCAGCAGGGCGCGGCGCTCGCCCAGCGGCACGGCGCGCAGGTCGTGCCCGCCGTAGTACGGCAGATCGAAGAAATAGTACTGGATCGTGTCGGTGCGCGACGAATCGAAGGCGTTCTGCAGCAGGTTGAAATCGGGCGCGCCGTTGCCGCCGGCGACCACGATCTCGCCGTCGAGCCAGGCCGAGCCGATGCCGAGAGCACGCACCGCATCGACCAGGCTCTTCATGCGCGCCGACCAGTCGTTGCCGTTGCGGGTGAAGAGGCGCACGTCGTCGCCGTCGATTCGGGCCAGCAGGCGGTAGCCATCGAACTTGATCTCGTAGCTCCAGCCGTCGTCTTCCGGTGCTTCCGCGGCGAGCGTGGCGAGTTGCGGCGAGAATGTCGCCGGCAGTGCGGCCTTCTTTGCCGCCGCTGGCCATGCGGGCGGGGGCGCAGCCTTCGCAACCGTCTTCGAAGTGATCTTTGCGCCGACTTTCGAGGCCGCCTTCGCGCTCGCCTTCTTCGCCGCCTTCGCCGGCGGGTTGGGGATCGTGCGGTTCGACAGCACGCTGCCCTGCTCGGCCTCGACGACGCTGTACTCCGTTGCCGGCCGGGCCGCCTCGTCGCGCTCCTTGATGAGCAGCCACGGTTCCTGCCGCTCGGTGGCGCGGCCGTGCATCCGTACCAGCGTCCAGCCGCCCGTGAGCTTCTTGCCCTTGAGGCGAAACTTCAGCTTGCCGGCGGCGTAGCCGGCGCGCGGGTCGCCCACCGGCTCCCAGGTGCCGTTGTCCCACACGATCACCGAGCCGCCGCCGTACTGGCCCTTCGGAATCTCGCCTTCGAAGCTGCCGTAGTCGAGCGGGTGATCTTCCACGTGCACGGCCATGCGCTTGTCGGCCGAGTCGAGGCTCGGTCCTTTCGGCACGGCCCAGCTCTTCAGCGTGCCGTCGAGCTCGAGGCGGAAGTCATAGTGCAGATGGCTGGCCGCGTGCTTCTGGATGACGAAGCGCAGCTTCCCCTTCGACGCGGCGCCGCCCTTCGGCTCGCTGGTGACGGAGAAGTCGCGTTTTCCGAGGTAAGGGCGAAGCGCATCGCTCATCGAAGGGGCGGCGTGACGGCCGTTTGCGGTCGCGGTGGAACGCTCCGACGTGGCAATCGCCGTGCCTTTCTTGCGGCCCGCTCCATGCGCGATGTTGCTGCTCGCGTCCCGCCAGACGGGCCGGCATCCGGATTGCCAGGGTCGACGACGACCGAACGAAAGGCCCTCATGATTTCCGGTACTGCACTCCCCGTGACGCTGCGCGTCAACGGCACCCAGCACGCGTTGACGATCGACCCGCGCGTCTCGCTGCTCGACGCCTTGCGCGAGCACCTCCGGCTCACCGGCACCAAGAAAGGCTGCGACCAGGGCGCCTGCGGTGCCTGCACCGTTCTGGTGGACGGCGAGCGCATCAACTC
>JALYSL010000510.1 GCA_030854825.1 Pseudomonadota bacterium | reverse complement strand
GGAACGACGCGCAGCTCGATGCTGCGCCGGGGCGGCGGCAGGCGAGCGTTGTCGATCGCCTCTGCGGCGTTCTTGAGGAGGTTGAGGACGACCTGCTCGATCAGGATCGGATCGACCATGATCGTCGGCAGGCGTTGTGCGACGTAGGTCTGGATCGAGACGTTGCGCCGGCGCAGCTCGATGCCGGCGAGATCCACCGCGTCTTCGACGATGGTCTGCGCCGACGATTTCTGCCGCTGCGGCTCGCTTCGTTTCACGAAGGCGCGGATGCGGTGAATGATCTGGCCGGCGCGCTCGGCCTGGCGCGAGGTCTTCTGCAACGCGGCGATCAGGTCGCCCTTGTCGATGGCGTTGTTCTCGACTCTCGTGACCATGCCGTTGCAGTAGTTGGTGATTGCCGTCAGCGGCTGGTTCAGCTCGTGGGCCACCGAAGACGCCATCTCGCCCATCGTCACCAGCCGGCTCGTCACCTGCGCCCTTTCCGCCTGTTGCGAGGCGACGGCCTCGGCGTTGCGGCGCTCCGAGATGTCGGTCGCAATCAGCATCTGCGCCAGGCGCCCATCGGTCCATTGCAGATACCGGGCGCGCACGTCGAACCACTTGCCGGCGGTTTTCACGAAGACCTCGCGCGAATCGGAACCCGCCGCCGTAAGCTCCTGCGTTGGCAGGCCGCCGAGCGCGTCGACAGCGTCGCCGAAATCGCTGTCAGGCGGCATCGGCAGCGATTCGCCACCCGAGAGCTTGGCGTGGCCTTTCGGATCGGCGCCGAACCACAGCCGGTACGAGCGGTTCGCGAACAGCAGCTCGCCCTGCTGCACCGAAAGCACCGACACGGCGGTATCGAGGCCTTCGAGCACAGTCGTGAAGCGCTCGTGCGACGCGGTCAGCTGATCGCGGATCCGCTTGGCTTCGGTGATGTTCGTCATCGACGTCATCCAGCCCGTCTGCTGCCCTTTCGGGTCGATCAGCGGCGAGACGTACATGCGCGCATCGAACAGCGAGCTGTCCTTTCGCATCACCTTGACCTCGATGCCGCCGGCCGGGCTGCGACCCTGCAGCTCCTGCTCGAGCAAGCGGGCATTCTCGTCACGCCGGCCGTGCGGCCAGTAAGGAAAGGGCGGCCGTTCGCCGATGAGGTCGGCCTCGGAGAAGCCGGTCATGGCGCAGAACGCGGGGTTGACGTAGCTGATGCAGCCCTCGAGGTCCATCGCTCGCATGCCCGTAAGCATCGAGTTCTCCATGGCGCGTCGAAAGTTCATTTCCGAGACCAGCGCTGCCTGCATCTGCAGGCGCCGACGCATGTGCCGCCAGGTGCCGAGCAGCATCCACACGGTGAGCACCGAGAGCGCCATCACCATCCAGAACAGCGTGTTGCTGATCAGGCCGATCGATGTTCGGTAGCCCTCGCCGCGCAGGATGAGGCCGTTCTCGGCCGGCGCCACCGGCAATTCGTAGACGATCGACGGCCGGGTCGCGTTGCTGCCCGGCGGCGTCATCACCGTGCTGGCCAGCGAATGGGTTCGCGTGTCGACGAGCGACATGGCGTGTCGGCGCGAGACTTCGGGAGGCACGTCGTAGCGAAGCAACCGCTCGACCGAATATTCGCCCACCAGCGCGCCGCTGAACTTGCCGCGCTCCATCAGCGGGATGAGAACCTGGAACACCGGGTTTCCGAAGCTGTCGCTGAACGGCTTCGAATAGACCGTCTGATGCGAGTCGCGAGCCCGCACGAAAGCGCGTTCGGGCTCGGACTCGGCGTTCTCGATCGGCAGCGACGCTGGCGTGTCGATGCCGGTGATCCCGGTCTCCGGCGGAAAGCTCGTCCCGGAATATCCGGCAACCTTGGCGCGCGATGCGGCCAGCCAGATCAGGTTCGTCGTTTCCGGCCGCTCGCTCGTGAACGTCGATGCCTGTACCAGGAAACCCTCGCGGTCGAGCGTGTGCGTCACCAGCTCTCGACCGATGCGCACCAGTTGCTCGTCGTCTTCGATCAGACGCAAGCGAATCTGCTGCTGGGCGACTTCCGTGTCGCGCTGGACGGCCCCTTGCTCGCGTTCGAACTCTTCGTTGCGCAGGTACCAGAAGGCCGAAATGATCGCCGCCAGGAAGAGCAGCACCGAGGCCAGTGGGCCGAGTGTGGCGTAGCGATCCTGGCGGGCCGCAGACTGGCGCCGCCACCATCGGCCGAATACACGCTCGGCCCAGGTGCGGGTCGTTCGCGCAGAGGAAGTCGCCGCCGCGGCGCGTTGCATTCGACGATTATCCGTGTTGCACACGGAGGTTCAAATGGCCCAGGCCGTGAATATCGTTATATGAAAATGAACACCATCATGTGGAAGCAATCCATTTCGTGCGAAACTCAGAGTCGGCCAGAACAACACTGACGGAGACACACATGTCCGCCCTTCCCGAGCCCGCTCTCGGCGCCGCCGCCAACGACGCCGATGCCCAGGAAACACGCGAGTGGCTCGAGGCGCTCTCGGCGGTGATCGCCGCCGAAGGCGACAAGCGCGCGCACTTCCTGCTCGAGCAACTGATCGATCACGCGCGCCAGGCCGGCATCGATGTGCCGTTCTCGGCAAACACCGCGTACGTCAACACCATCCCTCCCGACCAGGAAGAGCGCACGCCAGGCAACATCGAGATCGAAGAGCGCCTGCGCGCCTACATGCGGTGGAACGCGATGGCGATGGTGGTCAAGGCCAATCGCCTGCACCCTGCCGACGGCGGCGATCTCGGCGGCCACATCTCCAGCTTCGCTTCGGTGGCGACGATGTTCGGTACCGGCTTCAATCACTTCTGGCACGCGGCGACACCGGAGCATGGCGGCGACCTGCTCTACATCCAAGGCCACTCGTCGCCCGGCATTTACGCGCGCGCCTTCATGGAGGGCCGCTTGAGCGAAGAGCAGCTTCTCAACTTTCGCCAGGAGGTCGACGGCAAGGGCATCTCGAGCTATCCGCATCCCAAGCTCATGCCCGAGTTCTGGCAGTTCCCCACCGTGTCGATGGGCCTCGGGCCGATCATGGCGATCTACCAGGCGCGCTTTCTCAAGTACCTGCACGCGCGCGGCATCGCCGATACCTCCAAACGCAAGGTCTGGGTCTTCTGCGGCGACGGCGAGATGGACGAGCCCGAGTCGCTCGGCGCGATCGGGCTGGCCGCGCGCGAGAAGCTCGACAACCTGATCTTCATTGTCAACTGCAACCTGCAGCGCCTCGACGGGCCGGTGCGCGGCAACGGCAAGATCATCCAGGAGCTGGAGAGCGAGTTCCGTGGTTCCGGCTGGAACGTCATCAAGCTGATCTGGGGCAGCTACTGGGATCCGCTGCTCGCGCGCGACAAGGACGGCATCTTGCGCAAGGTGATGATGGACACCGTCGACGGCGACTACCAGGCGATGAAGGCCAACGACGGCGCCTTCGTTCGCAAGCACTTCTTCGGCCAGAACCCGAAGCTGCTCGAGTCGGTGGCGAAGATGAGCGACGAGGACATCTGGCGCCTGCAGCGAGGCGGCCACGATCCGCAGAAAGTCTACGCGGCGTTCCACCGCGCCGCGCATCACGAGGGCCAGCCGACCGTGCTCCTCGTCAAGACCGTCAAGGGCTTCGGCATGGGCAAGAGCTGCGAAGGCAAGAACACCGCGCACCAGACCAAGAAGCTGGTCGACGAGGACGTGAAGGCGTTCCGCGATCGCTGGGACATTCCGATTTCCGACGACAAGCTCGGCGACATCCCGTTCTACAAGCCGGACGAGAACACGCCCGAGATGAAGTACCTGCACGAGCGGCGCGAGGCGCTCGGCGGCTATCTGCCGTGGCGACGCATGAAGGCCGACGAGCAACTGAAGGTACCACCGCTCGAGACCTTCCACGCCGTGCTCGAGCCGACTGTCGAAGGCCGCGAGATCTCGACGACGCAGGCCTTCGTGCGCTTCCTGACGCAGCTGCTGCGCGACAAGGATCTCGGCCCGCGCGCGGTGCCGATCCTGGTCGACGAGGCGCGCACGTTCGGCATGGAGGGCCTGTTCAGGCAGATCGGCATCTACAACCCGGCCGGCCAGAACTACACGCCGGTCGACCGCGAGCAGGTCATGTACTACCGCGAGGACAAGAGCGGCCAGGTGCTGCAGGAAGGCATCAACGAGCCAGGCGGCATGTGCAGCTGGATCGCCGCGGCGACCTCGTACTCGACCAACAACCGCATCATGGTGCCGTTCTACGTGTACTACTCGATGTTCGGCTTCCAGCGCGTCGGCGATCTGGCCTGGGCGTCGGGCGACATGCAGGCGCGCGGCTTTCTGCTTGGTGGCACCTCGGGTCGCACGACGCTCAACGGCGAGGGCCTGCAGCACGAGGACGGACACAGCCACATTCTTGCCAGCACGATTCCCAACTGCATCAGCTACGACCCGACCTTCGCGCACGAGGTGGGGGTCATCCTGCATCACGGCCTAGTTCGCATGGTCGAGCGGCAGGACAACGTCTACTTCTACATCACGCTGCTCAACGAGAACTATCCGCAACCGGGCCTGCGCGCCGGCACCGAGGCCGAGATCATTCAAGGCATGTACCTGCTGCAGGAAGGCGCGAAGAAGGCGCCTCGCGTCAACCTGCTCGGCAGCGGCACGATCCTGCGCGAGAGCATCGCCGCGCGCGAGCTGCTCGAAAGCGACTGGGGCATCGCCGCCAACGTCTGGAGCTGCCCGAGCTTCAACCAGCTGGCGCGTGACGGCCAGGCGGCGGAGCGCTGGAACCTGCTCCATCCGCTCGAGCGCGCGCGGGTGCCTTTCGTGACGCAGCAACTGGAAAAATTCGCCGGCCCGGTGATCGCCTCGACCGACTACATGAAGAACTACGTCGAGCAGATCCGCGCCTTCCTGCCGAAGGGGCGGACCTACAAAGTGCTCGGCACCGACGGCTTCGGCCGCAGCGACTTCCGCACCAAGCTGCGCGAGCACTTCGAGATCGACCGGCACTACATCGTCACCGCTGCCTTGAAGGCGCTGGCCGAAGAAGGCAGCGTGCCGGCCGCGAAGGTGGCCGAGGCCATCGCGAAGTACGGCATCTCCGCCGACAAGATCAACCCGCTCGACGCCTGAGGACGCCGCAGATGGCCACCGTGGAAGTCAAGGTTCCTGACATCGGCGACTTCAAGAACGTCGAGATCATCGAGGTGCTGGTCAAGCCGGGCGACGCCGTGAAGGTCGAGCAATCGCTCGTCACGGTCGAGAGCGACAAGGCATCGATGGAGATTCCGTCGACGGCCGCGGGCATCGTCAAGGAGATGCGCGTCAAGCTCGGCGACAAGATCAACGAGGGCTCGCCGTTGCTGGTTCTCGAGAGCGATGGCG
>JALYSL010000480.1 GCA_030854825.1 Pseudomonadota bacterium | reverse complement strand
GTTTCGAACCTGCCTGGGTCGCGACCGGCGAGGAAGCACTGGCGCGCATTGGCGCCGAGGCGCCGGCGCTCGTGATCCTCGACGTCGGCCTGCCCGACGCGAGCGGCTTCGAGGTGTTCAAGCGGATCCGCGCGACGAGCGACGTGCCCGTCATCTTCCTGACGGCGCGCAGCGACGAGATCGATCGCGTCGTCGGCCTTGAGCTGGGCGCCGACGACTATGTGGCCAAGCCGTTTTCGCCGCGCGAGCTGGTGGCACGCGTCCGCGGCATTTTGCGCCGCAGCGCCGCCAAGCCTGGCGTCGCCGCGCTGCCCACGGTCGCCGCGCCGGCCGCCCCCGAAGCGGCGGCCGCGCCACCGGCCATCGTCGTCGACGAGAGCCGGATGCAGATCCGTTATTACGGACGGCCGCTCGAGCTTTCGCGCTACGAGTTTCATCTTCTCAAGACGCTCGCGGCGCGGCCGGGCCACGTGTTCTCGCGTGACGCGCTGCTCGAGCGGGTCTGGGGCAACGACACCGAGAGCATGGACCGCACCGTCGACGCCCACGTAAAGACGCTGCGCGCCAAGATGAAGGTCGTCGCACCGAACGAGGAGCCGATCCGGACCCATCGCGGCAGCGGCTATGCCCTCGCCGAAGACCTGCCGCTCGCGCCGACGCCTGCAACGCGAGGAAGCTGAATCGGCAGCTTCCATGGTGACCATGCAACAGCGCCGGCAGGCAAAAGAAGGCGACATGAACAATCCATATCCGGCACGGCCGGACGTTCTCGCCTTTCTCGCTTGTTTCCCGGCTGCGATCGGCATCGCTCGTGCCGCCGAGGCGACTCCGCGGACCTATGCCGTCCTCTCGCTCGTCGGCGATCAGCTGACGATCGTGACGCGGCGATTGACCACCGGCACGCAACTTGACCCGAACGATCACCACGTCATGGCGGTGGACAACGGCTCGCTCGATGGCGTGATCGCTGCCGCAGCGGAAAGCGCGATCACCGCCGCCAATCCTTGGTCACAGTGGCTGAACTTTTCGATACGCGACCCGCGTCTGTTCGCGTTGCAGGAGCAACTGCTCGTGCCCGGGGCCGCGAGTGACGCCTTGCGCGAGGCGCTGCGCGGATTGCTCGTCAAGGCGGGAGCGACGCGCCTCATCGTCGTGACGAAGTGGCGTGCCGAGGCCACTTTCAGGCTGGTCAACGACAGTGTCGGCGCCGGCAAGATCATGGGCCTCGGCTTCTACGTCGACGGCGTCACGAAGACGCACTTGCTGTCGACGGGTGAGGATTTGGTCGGTTTCATCGCCCCGTTCGCCTACCTCAAGGTCTCCCTCCTCGATGCGGCGACGCGGAAGCTCATCGCTTCGAGGGTCGCCACCACGTCCTCTTTCTGGACGCCTGCCGAAACGAAAAACGCGGCCTCCGCCTGGGAGATCATGACGGTGAAAGAAAAATCCCAGGAACTCGACGGCGTCATCCGACAAGCGGTGTCGAAAGCGACGGGCGAGTTACTTGCCGAGCCCTGACGTGGCCGCGTGGCCGCCGCGGTAGCCGACGTGACGCGCCGCAACCGCATCTTCATCGGCGTCATCGTCGCCTACGCCCTCGGCGTGGCGTTTCTCATGGTTCGTCAGCTTGGCGACATCGATCCGCGCTACCGCGAATCGGCCGAGGAATCGCTGGTCGAGACGGCCTATCTGCTGGCCTCGCTGGTCGAGAACGCGTCGCCCGACGGCAGCCTGCACGTCGAAACGCTGGGCCCCGTTTTTCGCAGCCTCTATGCGGCCCGCTTCAGCGCCGACATCTACGGCGTCGAGAAGACGCGGGTCGAGTTGCGCATGACCGTCGTCGATCGTTGGGGCACGGTCGTCTTCGATTCGCGCTCGGCCGAGCTCGGCACCGACCATTCGCAGTGGCACGATGTCTTCCTCGCCCTGCACGGCCGCTACGGCGCCCGCACCACGGCCGACGTCGAAGGCGACCCCCGCACCTCGGTGATGTACGTTGCCGTCCCGATCCGCGAGAAGGCGAGCGACGGCCAAGGCGCGATCATCGGTGCGGTCAGCGTCGGCAAGCCGGTGCAAAGCTTCGGCCAGTTCGTCGAAGCCGCGCGCAAGAAGACGCTGTTGCTCGGCGCGACCTCGGTAGTCGCGGTCGCGCTGCTGGTGATGATCCTGTCGGTCTGGCTGGTGCGACCGTTCGGTCTCATCGCCGACTATGTGCGCTATGTACGCGCGCAGCGCTCGTTCAGCCTGCCGCGGCTCGGCCGGCGGGCGCTCGGCGCGATCGGCGCCGCCTACGACGAGATGCGCGACGCGCTCGCCGGCCGCAACTACGTCGCCGACTACGTGCAGACGCTGACGCATGAGGTCAAAGGCCCGCTCTCGGCGATTCGTGGTGCGGCCGAATTGCTGCAGGAGCCGATGCCCGATGCGGACCGCACGCGCTTCATCGCCAACATTGCCCGCGAGACGCAGCGCATCCAGGAGCTCGTCGACCGGATGCTCGAGCTGACGGCGCTCGAGTCGAGGAAAAGCCTCGACAACGCCGTGCCGGTGGCGATCGGGCCGCTGGTCGCCGAGGTCGCCGCCGCGGCCGGGCCGTCGGCCAGAACGCGCGCCCTGACGATCGACATCGCCGTCGCGGCAACGAGCACGGCGGTCGTCGATGGCGACGCGTTCCTGCTCCAGCGCGCGGTCGCGAACCTGATCGACAACGCACTCGATTTTTCGCCGCGCGGCGGCACGGTCCGGGTCGAGATCGTCGCGCACGTGCGCAGCTGCGATGTCGTGGTCCGCGACAACGGGCCGGGCATTCCCGACTACGCCGAGGACAAGGTGTTCGAGAAGTTCTATTCGCTGGCACGGCCAGCGACCGCGAAGAAGAGCACCGGCCTCGGCCTGTCGTTCGTGAAGGAAATCGCTGAGCTGCACCGCGGTCGCGTGACGCTGAAGAACGGGCCCGAAGGCGGCGCGATCGCGACCTTGTCGTTGCCGCTCGGTACTCTGAAGTAGGCCCCGACCGCGTGACCCGGGCGGCCGCCTGAGGGACTGCTCCGGCCGAGGAATCGGTCGCGCGAACGCTATGCGGCGTTGGCGATCTTCAGCAGCAACTCGGCGTGGCAGCGGTTCGTCAATGCGTGCGGACTGCGCTGGCCGTGAAAGCGAGCAGGGCGTCCACCAGGCTCGAAAGGTCGTTCTGCAGGGTCGAGAACCCGGCGGTCTTCGCGCGGGTTGACTGATCCATATAAAGCCGCTTGTTGACCTCGAGTTGCAGGCTCATGCGGCGCCGCGCCGGATTCGAATAGGCACGGACGAGCTCGACGCCCTTGTAGGGATCATTGATCTTCACTTCGTAGCCGCAGCCCGCGAGATGGCCACGCACGAATTCGGTGAACGCCGCGTCGCAGGTCGTACCGTCTCGATCGCCGAGGACGATGTCGGCGCGCGGTGTGCCGGCGCCGCCTTCGCCCTGCGCGCCGGCCACTGCGTTCATCGAATGGCAGTCGATGTGCCAGCTGGCGCCGAAACGGGCATGGGTCGCTTCGATGCGCTCCTGCAAGGCGCGGTGATAGGGACGGTGATACCGCTCGATGCGCGTGCGTACCTCGTCGACGCCGAGTTTGCGGTCGTAGATGTCGCGGCCGTCGTCGAGGCTGCGCCAGATCAGCGCCTTGCCGAGCCGTGCCTTGCCGCTCGGCACGTGCTCGTCGGGCCAAGCGCCGCCTTCGAGCAGCGCCAGATCGACGTCGCCGGCGTGCCGATTGCAATCGATGTAGGTACGCGGCGCCCGCGCCGCGATCAGGCCGACGCCACGTTCGATCGCCGGCAGCCACAGCTCGTCGACGAAGCAGTCCTCGCCGTCGCGCAGCTCGAATTCGCTGACGGCGGCGCCGAAGTCGTCGGGAAAGTCGAAGCCGGAATGGGGCGAGTCGAGCACGAGCGGCGTGCGCGGCTCGGCCGGGCCGTGCAGGGTGAAGGAAGCGCCGTCCTTGTTCATGATCGGTTCGCAGCATAGCCCGCTTCACGCTCATGCCTGGCTGGCAGGATCTTCGCCTGCGCTTTCGCCGCCACGGTACGATCGCGGCCCACCCAGAAAGGACGCGCGATGCTTCAAGCTCTTCGATCGGCGATGGCCCGCCGGCTCGGCCTGACCCTGCTCGCTCTCGGTTCGGCGCTCGGCGTATCGGGTTGCGGCTACAACGATTTCCAGAGCCTCGACGAGAGCGTCAAGGCGGCCTGGTCGGAAGTGCTGAACCAGTACCAGCGCCGCGCCGATCTGGTGCCGAACATCGTCGCCACGGTCAAGGGCCAGGCCAACTTCGAGCAGGAAACGCTGACGCGCGTGGTGGAGGCGCGGGCCAGGGCGACCTCGATCAACGCCACGCCGGAGCTCATCAACGATCCGGCGGCGTTCGACAAATTCCAGAAGGCCCAAAGCGAGCTGAGCGGTGCCCTGTCGCGCCTACTGGCCGTCAGCGAGAACTACCCGACCCTGCAGGCCAACCATGCCTTCCAGGATCTGCGCGTCACGCTCGAAGGCACCGAGAACCGCATCACCGTGGCCCGCAACCGCTATGTGCAGGCGGTGCAGGCCTACAACGTCAAGGTGCGTAGCGTGCCGAGCAACTTCACGGCGATGATCTTCGGCTACAAGGACAAGCCCAACTTCACGGTGCAGAACGAAGCGCAGATCTCGGTGCCGCCGACGGTCGATTTCAGCAAGCCCGCATCGGCGCCACGTTGACCTTGCTCCCGCTTCGAGTCCCGCGTCCGGTGCGCTTGCTCTCTGTCGCCGTCTCGTTCTTCGTCGCGGTCGCCGCGCTGCTTGGCGCCGGCGTGGCGACGGCGCAGGATGTGGTGCCGATTCCGCCCTTGAACGGGCGCGTCGTCGACACCACCGGCACGCTGACCGCGCTGCAGACGCAGGCGCTCTCGGCCAAGCTCGAAGCGATCGAGACGAAGAATGGCTCGCAGGTCGTCATCCTGATGGTGCCGACGACAGCGCCGGAAGACATCGCCGCCTTTTCGCAGCGCGCCGGCGATCGCTACAAGATCGGCCGCCGCAACGTCGGCGACGGCCTGCTCGTCGTCGTCGCCAAGAACGATCACCGCGTCGACATCGCGCCGGCGAAGTCGCTCGAAGGCGCAGTGCCCGACCTGCTCGCCAAGCGCATCATCAATGAGCAGATCACGCCGGCATTCAAGGCCGGCGATTTCGCCGGCGGCCTCAACCAGGCGGTCGACCGGCTCGGCCAGGCGATCGCCGGCGAGGGCCTGGTGGCACCTTCGCCGCGCTCCTCAGGATCGCAGCGGCACGCTTCGCGCGGCTTCGACTTCCAGGACCTCGCGATCTTTCTCTTCGTCGGCGTGCCTATCC
>JALYSL010000468.1 GCA_030854825.1 Pseudomonadota bacterium | reverse complement strand
GTCCAGCTCGGCGTCGCCATAGCCGACGCTCGCGAGGACGCTGCGCGAATGCTCGCCCAGCGCCGGCGCGACCGGTCGGATCGCACCGGGCTCGTCAGCGAACTTGATCGGGATGCCCAGGTGGGTCTGCCCGTCGGGAAAGTCGACACGCATCTCGCGCGCCTTAAGGTGTTCGCTGCGCATGGCCTCGGCGAGCCCCTTGACCGGTGCCCAGCAGCAGTCGATGTCGCCGAAGAACCGTTCCCACTCGGCCAGCGTGCGCGTCAGGAAGGTCTTGGCGAGGAACTCGCGAACCGGGTCCTGGCCGCGCCCCGGCGGCAGCTTGCAGAGAGCGAGCAGGTCGGGTCGGCCCAACGCGTTCAGCACGTTCTCGCAGAACTTGAGCTCGCTGCCGCCAAGCGTGATCGAGCGGCCGTCGGCGCAGCGGTAGACGTTGTAGAACGCGGTGCCGCCGAGCGTGCGCTCGGTCGTCGTGTCGAGCTCGCGGCCTTCGGCGAAAACCGGACTGACGTTGTTGATCGTCCAGGAGACGATGCTGTCCTGCATCGAGATGTCGAGTGTGTCGCCGTGGCCGGTCTTCTCGCGCCGCAGCAATGCCATGAGGATGCCCGAGAGCGCCATCAGCGAGCCCGCCATGTCGACCGCCGGCATGCCGAGAATGCCCGACTCGCCGTCATGGCCGCGGTTCAGGGCGACGATCCCTGACTCGGCGGCGATCGACAGGTCGTGTGCCGGCCGCTGTGCCAGCGGCCCGGTCTGGCCGAATGCAGAAATCGAGCAGTAGACGACCCGCGGGTTGACCGCGCGCACCGCCTTCGGGCCGACGCCGAGCCGGTCGACGACGCCGGGCCGGAACGCCTCGACGACGACGTCGGCTGTTGCCGCGAGACGCAGAAACGCCTCGACGCCGGATTTCTGCTTCAAGTCCAGCACCACGCTCTGCTTGCTGCGGTGCGTATTGCGGAACCAGACCGTCATCCCGTTCTGGCTCGCGCCGATCGCGCGCGTCGGCTCGCCGGCATGCGGCTCGATGCGGATCACCTCCGCGCCGTGGTCAGCCATCATCATCGTCAAATGCGGGCCGGGCAGGAACATCGACAGGTCGATGACCTTGATGCCTTCGAGCTTCATCGCGTGTCTTTCGTGGCAGGGCGGCCGGCGCGGCCGCGGGACTCAGATCTTGTGGCGGCCGATGAGCTGTTTGGCGATCACCTGGCGCAAGATCTCGTTGGTGCCTTCGCCGATCACCATCAGCATTGAGTCGCGATAGAAGCGCTCGATCTCGTATTCGACCGAGAGGCTGTAGCCGCCGAAGATGCGCATCGCTTCCTGCGAGCAGTAGACGCCGGCCTCCGACCCCGCGAGCTTGGCCATCGCTGCCTCGAGGTCGCAGCGCTCGCCCTTGTCGTAAAGGCGCGCGGCGCTTTCGATCAGCTTCTTCGCGCCTTCGACCTGCGTCGCCATGTCGGCGAGCTTCATCTGGATGGCCTGGTGCTCCCAGATCGGCTTGCCGAAGGCGCTGCGTTCCTGCGCGTAGCGCAATGCCATCTTGAGCGATCCTTCGGCGATGCCGGCACCGCGGGAGGCGACGTTGATGCGTCCGAGCTCGAGGCCGCCGGCGGTCTGCACGAAGCCCTTGCCCTCTTCGCCGCCCAGAAGGTTCTCCTTCGGTACGCGGTAGTCGTCGAAGCTCAGCTGGCAGGTGTCGATGGCGCGGTAGCCCATCTTCTTCAGCTTGCCGTCGACGTTGAATCCAGGGCCCTTCTCGGCGATGAGCATGCTCATGCCCTTGTGACGCGGCTTGGCGTCGGGGTCGGTCTTCACCAGCAGCAGCGTCATGTGGCCGTGCAGGCTGTTCGTGATCCAGGTCTTCGAGCCATTGACGACGTAGTGGTCGCCGTCGAGCCTGGCGACGGTGCGGATCGCCTGCAGGTCGGAGCCGGCGTTCGGCTCGGTGAGGCCCAGGCTGCCGCGCATCTCGCCGGTCGCCATCAGCGGCAGGTACTTCCTCTTCTGCGCCTCGGTGCCGCTGCGTTCGATCGCCGAGGCGGCGATCAGGTGCGAGTTGAAGATCCCCGACGGTGCCATCCACACCGACGCGACCTTGATGACGATTTGCGCGTACGTCCAGGCCGACAGGCCCAGGCCGCCGTACTCCTCGCCGATCGTCGCGCCGAAGAGCCCCAGCTCCTTCATCTGCTCGACGATGGCATGTGGATATTCGTCCTCGAGATCGAACTTGCGCGCGACCGGCCGCAGCTCCTTTTCGACCCAGGTCTCGATCGCGTCGACGAATTCCTGTTGGTCGTCCGTGGCGACGTCCTTGGTGCGGGTGTCCATGTGGTTGTCTCCGTTTGCTCGTTCTCGAGCCTAGTAGTTGACCTTGTCCTCGACGCTGTGACCGCGCTTGGCGATCAGCATCGTGCGGTTGAACGTGCCGACGACCTTGCCGTCCTGGTTCAGGCCGATCGTCTTCACGGTGACGATGCCGGCGCCGGGGCGCGAGCTCGACTCGCGCTTGTCCATCACCTCCGACTCCGCATACAGCGTATCGCCTGCGAAAACGGGGTGGGTCAGCTTGATGTCGGTCCAGCCGAGGTTGGCGATCGCCTTCTGGCTGACGTCCGTGACGCTCATGCCGACCATCAGGGC
>JALYSL010000465.1 GCA_030854825.1 Pseudomonadota bacterium | reverse complement strand
ATTTCGACCCGGCCCTCTATCAGCGCGAGATCGAGCGCCTGTTCGTGCGCAGCCCGCGCTACATCGGCCACTCGCTCGCGGTCCCCGAAGTCGGCGATTTCCATGCCCTGCCGCAAGAAGGCGAAGGCCGCGCCCTGCTCCGCACGCCCGAGGGTCTGCAGCTGGTCTCCAACGTCTGCCGCCATCGCCAGGCGGTGATGCTGCGCGGCCGCGGCAACACCGGCTCGAACATCGTCTGCCCCCTGCATCGCTGGACCTACGACCTCGCCGGGCGATTGGTCGGGGCGCCGCACTTCGCCGACGACCCGTGCCGCGACCTGGCCAACTTTCCGGTGCAGACATGGAACGGAATGGCGTTCGAGGTGCCCGCCGGCGGGCCGCACCGTGACGTCGCCGCCGAGCTGGCGCGCATCGGCCCGTCGATCGATCTCGACTTCACCGGCTACGTATTCGACAGCGTCAGGTTGCACGAGTGCGACTACAACTGGAAGACCTTCATCGAGGTCTATCTCGAGGACTATCACGTTGCTCCCTTTCACCCCGGGCTCGGCCAGTTCGTCACCTGTGAAGACCTGCGCTGGGAGTTCGGCGCCGACTACTCGGTGCAGACGGTCGGCCCGAAGAACGAGCTCGCCAAGCCCGGCTCGGCGGCGTATCGGAAATGGCATGACGCCGTGCTCGCCTACCGCAAGGGCCGCTACAAGGACATCGTGCCGCGCCACGGTGCGATCTGGCTCACCTACTACCCGGCGGTGATGGTCGAGTGGTACCCGCACGTGCTCGTGATCTCTACGATTTATCCGAAAGGGCCGCAGAAGACACTCAACGTCGTCGAATTCTTCTACCCCGAAGAGATTCATGCCTTCGAGCGCGAGTTCGTCGAAGCGGAGCAGGCGGCCTATTGGGAAACCTGTGCCGAAGACGACGAGATTGCCCTGCGCATGGACGCCGGCCGGCACGCCCTGCTCGAACGCGGCGAAGACGATCGTGGCCCGTACCAGAGCCCGATGGAAGACGGCATGCAGCAATTCCACGAGTGGTATGGGCGGGCCATGCGCTAGGGCCTGCGGTACACCTGCGCGAGCCTTCCATAGTTTGAACAAGCCCTGAGCGGCAATGTCGGCCTCCTGGCTCATCGTCTGGGCCTCGCTCCTGTTTTCGACGATGGGCGTCTGCGTCAAGCTCGCCTCGAGCGAATACACCTTCGGCGAGCTCGTCTTCTATCGCGGCCTGACCGGCGCAGCGATGATGTTCGTGCTGGCGCGCTGGCAGGGCGGCACTGTCGCCACGCGGGTGCCGGCGATGCATTTCTGGCGTTGCCTGTGCGGCGTCATCGCCCTGTGTCTCTGGTTCTACTCCATCGGCAACCTGCCGCTGGCCACGGCGATGACACTCAACTACATGTCGTCGGTGTGGATGGCGCTCTTCCTTTTCGGCGGCGCCATCGCCCTCGGCACCTCGCGCGTCGACGGTCGCCTGATCGCCACCGTGCTGGTCGGCTTCGCCGGCGTCTTTCTGATCCTGCGGCCGACCATCGCCGAGCAGCAGCTCTGGTACGGCGTTGCCGGCCTGCTTTCCGGCGTGATTTCGGCGACCGCCTATCTGCAGGTCACGGCACTGGGGCGCATCGGCGAGCCGGAGTACCGCATCGTCTTCTGGTTCTCGATCGGCGGCGTCCTTGCCGGCGCGACGACGCTGGGCTGGACCGGCATGCACGGCCACACCTGGCGTGGCGCTGGCTTGCTTGTTTCGGTCGGCGTCCTCGCCACCGTCGCCCAGCTGATGATGACGCGGGCCTACAGCACCGGCCGCACGCTCGTCAACGCCAGCTTGCAGTACCTCGGCATCGCCTGGTCGTTCGCCTTTGGCGTGCTGCTTTTCGACGACCGGGTGACGGTGTTCGCCGTGGCTGGCATGCTCCTCATCACCGCCGCCGGTCTTTCGGCCACACTGTTACGCCATCGAGGCAGCGGCGCCGACATCGGCGACGCGCCAAACACCGTATGAGCACCACTTCCTTCCAGACCCTGATAGACGCCGACACGCTGCGCGCGGCGATGGCCGGTGGCGCGTCGACGCCGATCGTCCTCGATGCGAGCTTCGACCTCGCCGACCCGGCGGCCGGCGAACGCAGCTATGCCGCGGCGCACATTCCTGAATCGCTCTACGTGCATCTCGACCGCGACCTGTGCGCGGCGAAGAACGGTGCCAACGGTCGCCATCCCCTGCCGGCGCGGGCTGCGTTCGCGAAGACCGTAGCCGGCTGGGGCGTCGCCCCGGGCAGGCAGGTCGTCACGCTGGACCGTCAAGGCGGCATGTATGCGGCGCGCCTGTGGTGGATGCTGCGCTGGCTCGGCCACACGCCGGCGGCGGTGCTCGACGGCGGCTTCGCTGCCTGGCTCGAGGCCGGCGGCGAAGCGTCGACGGGGCCGGGCATTCCGGTGTCAGCGGCGCCCTACCCCGATCTGCCGTCGCGGGCCGGCAATATCGACGCCGGTGCGCTCGCCGCGCGGCTCGGTCGCTCGATACTGCTCGACGCGCGCTCGCCCGAGCGCTTTCGGGGTGACAAGGAGCCGATCGATCCGGTCGCCGGCCACATCCCGGGTGCGCTCAACCGCTTTCACGCGGCCAACGTTGCGCCCGGCGGCAAGTTCAAGCCGGCGGCGCAATTGCGCGAAGAATTCGGCGCGGTGCTCGGCCCGCGCAGCGCGAGCGAAGTGATCCATTCCTGCGGCTCGGGCATCACCGCCTGCCACAACCTGCTGGCGATGGAGCATGCCGGTCTTTGCGGATCCATCCTCTACCCCGGCTCATGGAGCGAGTGGTCGGCCGACTCGGCGCGGCCGATCGCACGCGGCTGAGAAGTCGCAACGATCCCGTGACGGCGCCGCGGCGCGGTGCGAAGATGCAGAAAACCGGCCCGCAGGAGACTTCGATGTACAAGCGAATCCTCGTTCCCACCGATGGCTCCGAGATCACGACGCGGGCGATCGCCGCCGGCGTCGGCCTCGCCAAGGCGCTCGGCGCCGCGGTCGACACGATCTGCGTCAAGGAGCCTTTTCCCTACGGCGCGGTCGCCGAGATGCAGCCGACGCCGCCACAGGAATTCTTCGATGCCCAGGAGCGGGCTGCGGCCCGCCACGTCCGCACCGTCATCGAGGCCTGCGACGCCGCCGGCGTCATCTGCCACGCCGTCACGGTCGAGGGGCTGCAGCCCTGGGAAGCAATCGTCGAGCACGCCGAGAAGTCGGGCTGCGACCTGCTCGTCATGGGCTCGCACGGGCGCAGCGGTTTCGCGTCGCTATTTCTCGGCAGCGAAACGCAGGACGTGCTGAAGCACACCAAGATTCCGGTGCTCGTCGTTCGCTAGGTCAAACTGAGGTCGCTCTGCTCTGCTGATGCGCTGAGGCGGGATCAGGCCGCCGGGGCGAACGGCGTCGCTTGCCAAGGACATTGGCTGGCCCATGGAGCGAAGTAAAGGAGGAGACCCGGGGTGCACAACCCCGGTCGGGGGACATGAGCGGAATCGGCCGGCCGATGGCCTTGGCCCGATCGCCCCGATCGATCAGGAGCGCGTTCAGTGCTCGCGCAACTGAGTCATCGCCAACACCACGATGGCGAGCGCCACGGAGAGCCACAGCAGTTGCGCCGCCGTCTCCTTCAGCGACAGCCGGTGCTGCAGTTGCGGGATCAGGTCGGCCACCGAGACGTAGATGAAGCTGCTCGAGGCGATCACGAGCAGGAACGAAAACATCGACTGCCACGGCCCGACTACGTAATAGCCGATGACGCCGCCGATCACCGCGGCGAAGCCCGAGAAGGCGTTGAAGAAAAGCGACCGGCCGCGCGAAAAGCCGGCATTGAGCAGAACGATGTAGTCACCGACTTCCTGCGGAATCTCATGGGTGATGATCGCCAGCGCGGTGACCGCGCCGAGCCGCGTGTCGGCCAGGAAGGCGGCGGCGATGATGATGCCGTCGCAGAAGTTGTGGATGCTGTCGCCGAGGATCACGCTCCAGCCGCCGCGCCCGGCCTGCGCCCGATCGAAGCCGTGATGGTGATGGTGCTCGTCGCCTTCGTGATGATGGCTGTGCCGGTAGAGCTCGGCCTTCTCGAGCAGGAAGAAGAACATCAGGCCGGCGAGCAGCGTGCCGAACATAGCGTGCGGGCTGGCCTTGCTCTCGAACGCCTCGGGCAGATGTCGAGCAGCGCCGTCGCCAGCAGCACCCCGGTCGACAGGCTCACCAGATGCTGGACGATGCGCGACAGCAGCGATACCGTCAGGCTCGCCGCGACCAGCACCGAGAGCAGCCCCCGGGCGAAGGTCGCGAGGACGATCCAGCCGAGGGTCATGCAACGCCGTTCTGGCGCAACCAGTCGAGGCAGCGCCGCCAGCCATCTTCGGCGGCGGCCTGGTCGTAATTCGGCCGGTAGTCGGCGCTGAAGGCGTGCTTGGCTTCGGGATAGACGACGAATTCGGAGCGCCTGGCCGCAGCGCTGCCGCTCGCCAGGGCTTTTTTCATCGTCTCCACGGTATCGAGCGGAATGCCGGTGTCGGCGCCACCATAGAGCCCGAGCACCGGAGCTTGCAGTGATGCCGCGGCATCGACCGCCTGCATCGGTTGCAGGGCGCTCTTCGCGCCGACCAGGCGCCCATACCAGGCGACGCCCGCTTTCACGGCCGGGTTGTGCGCCGCGTAGAGCCAGGTGATGCGGCCACCCCAGCAAAAGCCGGTGATGCCGAGCCGGCCCCGATCGCCGCCGTTTCGCCCGGCCCAGTCGACTGCGGCATCGATGTCGCTCATCACTTGCGAATCCGGCACCTTCGACACGATGGTCGCTAACAAGGTCTCGATGTTCATGGCCGCCTTGGCGTCGCCCTGGCGGACGAAGAACTCGGGCGCGATGGCGAGGTAGCCCCGCTTGGCGAAACGCCGCGTCACGTCGGCGATGTGCTCGTGCACGCCGAAGATCTCCGAGCCGACGATCAGGATCGGCAGATTCTTGCCGCCGGCGGGCATCGCCCGGTACGCGGGCATCTCGATTTCACCGGCGCGAATCCGGATTTCTCCGGCGACGAGCCCTTCGCTCGAGGTCGTGACGATGGTGCTCGCCACCACGGGTTGCACAGCAGCGGCGAAGCCGCGGGATTCGGAGGCGTGCGCCGGCACGCAGTCGAGATCGGTACGCAACATTGCGGCAGTCCTGTGATCGATCGAGGGGATCGCATTCTAGGAAGTCGACGTCGCCGCGGCGCCGCATGGATCTCCGAGGCCAGCCGTGACAATGCGCGAATGGATACCGCCTCGTCGCCGCGTGATGCGAGCGAGCCGCCCCGGAGCGGGCCGCTCGCGGCCATCGACATGGGCTCGAACAGCTTTCGCCTGGAGATCGGTCAGCTCGCCGGCGAACGCTACCGCCGGATCGACTACCTTAAGGAAACGGTGCGCCTGGGCGCCGGTCTCGATGCCGCGGGCTTCCTCGGCGATGACGCCGCCGCGCGTGGCCTCGAATGCCTCGGCCGCTTCGCGCGACGGCTCGAAGGCTTTCTGCCGAACCAAGTGCGCGCGGTGGCGACGCAGACCTTGCGCGAGGCCAAGAATCGCGACGCCTTCCTGGCCCGCGCCCAGGCTGTTCTCGGCCTGCCGATCGAGATCATCTCCGGGCGCGAGGAAGCGCGTCTTATCTACGCGGGCGTCGCCCGCCTGCAGCCTTCCGACGTGCCGCGCCTCGTCATCGACATCGGCGGCCGGTCGACCGAGATGATCCTCGGCCGCGGCCTGCAACCGGAACGTGCGGAATCGTTCCAGGTTGGCAGCGTCAGCCTGTCGATGAAATATTTCCCCGACGGGCGATTCAGCGAACGCGCCTTTCGCGACGCGCAGGTCGCGGCCGGCGCCGAGCTCGAGGAGGCGCTCGGTCCTTTCGCGGCGACGCATTGGCGCGAAGCGCTGGGCTCGTCGGGCACCGTCGGCGCCGTTTCGCAGGTGCTGTCCTCGAGCGGCGTGAGCGATGGCCGGGTCACACCCGACGGCCTACGCTGGCTGATGGAACGCTGCCTCGAAGCCGGCAGCGTCGACCGACTCGCGGTCGCCGGGCTGAAGGACGACCGGCGTGCCGTCATCGGCGGCGGCCTGTCGATTCTCTACACGCTGGCCGCCAATTTCGGCATCGAAGACCTGCGCCCGGCACGCGGCGCATTGCGCCAGGGCGTCATCTTCGACCTGGCCGCACGCGACGCCGTCGGGCGGCTCGTCGCGGCCGGCGGCGAGGACGTTCGCGAAGGATCGGTGCGCGAGCTGCAGCGCCGCTTCATGGTCGACGCGGCGCAGGCTTCCCG
>JALYSL010000463.1 GCA_030854825.1 Pseudomonadota bacterium | reverse complement strand
GTGGCGACGTTTTCGGCCGTTTCGGGCATGGAGTCGACGCCGTACGTCTCCTTCATGAGCTTGTTGACGAAGCGCCAGCCGATGGTCGTGTCGTAGACGGCGTTGCTGCGCGAGAACGCGCTCTCCGCCTTGGGTATCACGAAGGGCGCGCGGCTCATGCTCTCGACGCCGCCCGCGATCATCAGCTCGGCCTCGCCGCTCCTGATCGCACGCGCCGCCGTGCCGACCGCGTCCATGCCCGAGCCGCACAGGCGGTTGATGGTGGCACCGGGCACGTCGATCGGCAGGCCGGCGAGCAGCGACGCCATGCGCGCCACGTTGCGGTTGTCTTCGCCGGCCTGGTTGGCGCAGCCATAGAGCACGTCGGCGACGGCGCTCCAGTCGACCTTGGGGTTGCGCTGCATCAGCGCCTTGATCGGGATTGCGCCGAGGTCGTCGGTGCGGATCGACGAGAGCGCGCCGCCGTAACGGCCGAAGGGCGTGCGGATCGCGTCGCAGATGAAGGCTTGCCGAAGGTCCATGGTGTGTCCTTGTCGTGTCTCTTGCTTTTCGCTCGATGGCTGTGCGGTGGTTGTGCGGTGGTTGCGTGCTCAGCGCGCCCGCACGAGTGCTGCGCCGGTCAGCCGCTGCAGCGCCGCGTGGTCGAGGCCCTCGGCCATCGCCAGCACCACCAGGCCGTGCGGCGTCACGTCGATCACGGCGAGGTCGGTGTAGATGCGGGCCACGCAGGCCACGCCGGTGAGCGGGTAGCTGCAGCGCTCGACGATCTTCATCTCGCCGGTCTTGGTGCTGTGCTCCATCATCACGAAGGTCTTCTTCGCGCCGATCGCGAGATCCATCGCACCCCCCACCGCCGGGATCGCATCGGCGGCGCCGGTGTGCCAGTTGGCGAGGTCGCCGGTGGCCGAGACCTGGAAGGCGCCGAGCACGCAGACGTCGAGGTGGCCGCCGCGCATCATCGCGAAGCTGTCGGCATGGTGGAAGAACGAGCCGCCCGGCAGCAGCGTCACCGGCTGCTTGCCGGCGTTGGTGAGATCGAAGTCTTCGTGGCCGGCCGCCGGCGCCGGGCCCATGCCGATGACGCCGTTTTCGCTGTGCAGCACGACCTCGCGGCCGACCGGCAGGTGGTTGGCGACGAGCGTCGGCAAGCCGATGCCCAGATTCACGACGGCGCCATCGGCAATGTCGTTCGCGACCCGCGCTGCCATCTCGTCGCGGCTCCATTTCCTCACGCTCATGCGGCACCTCTCGATGCCTTGACCGCCGCCTTCGGCGTGGTGCTGAAGCCGCCGCCGGTCGTCGCGACGCGGGCGATCTTCACCAGCCGCTGCACGAAGATGCCCGGCGTGACGACCGCTTCCGGGTCGAGCGCGCCGAGCTCGACGATCTCGTGCACGGTGGCGATGGTGATCTTCGCCGCCATCGCCATCACCGGGCCGAAGTTGCGCGCCGCCATGCGATAGACCAGGTTGCCCCAGCGGTCGCCGCGCTCGGCCTTGATGAAGGCGTAGTCGGCGTGGATCGGCGACTCGAGCACGTACATGCGGTCGTCGATCTCGCGCGTTTCCTTGCCCTTGGCGAGCTCGGTGCCGAAGCCGGTGGGCGTGAAGAAGCCGCCGATGCCGGCGCCGGCGGCGCGAATGCGCTCGGCCAGATTACCTTGCGGCACCAGCTCGAGCTCCAGCTCGCCGGCGCGATAGAGCGCATCGAAATGATGGCTGTCGACCTGGCGCGGGAACGAGCAGATGATCTTCTTCACCCGCCTGGCGGCGAGCAGCGCGGCCAGGCCGGTGTCGCCATTGCCGGCGTTGTTGTTGACGATGGTGAGCTCGCGCGCGCCTTGCGCGAGCAGCGCATCGGTGAGTTCGTTGGGCAGGCCGGCGGTGCCGAAGCCGCCGATCATCACGGTGGCGCCGTCGGGCACGTCGGCGACGGCCGCTTCGACGCTCGCGACCTGCTTCTGGATCATCGTCTCACCACCACTTTCGCCAGGGCCCACCGCCGCGCATTAGGGGCAGGGATTGTGGCAGTTCGAAAGCGCTCCGCGTCGATGCACGGGCTCGCGTCGCCGCCGGGCCGGCTTCACCGTGTCTTCACGAAACGGTGGCGCCGAGTGCGCCGAGTTCGCACCGCCTTCGATCACGGCGGCGATCGTCCTGGCATCGCCACGTCCGGAGCTCGCCATGTCCCTCTCTTCCCGTATCCCGCGCTTCCCTCTGCTCGGCAAGACCGTCGCCATCGGCGCCGTGCTCGTCGCCCTCATGCTCGCCCTCGGCGCCGTGAGCGGCATCGTCGACGAGCGCGCCGGCCGCTTGCGCGAAGCCGAGGCCAGCGTCGCCGCGAGCCTGGCCTCGAGCCAGACGATCCTGGGCCCGATCCTGCAGCGCGATTGCGTCGAGAGCTGGGAAGAGACGCAGGGCGACGCCAAGGATCGCAAGACGGTGATCTTGCGCCGCGACCACAAGCTCGCCGAGGCGCCGGCGTTGCTCGACATCGGCGCCAGGGTCGCGATCGAGCCGCGATACCGCGGCATCTTCAAGGTCAACGGCTACGTGTTGAAGGCTTCGCTGGCAGCGCAGTGGAAGAACGGCGCTGCGCTCATGCCGCACGCCGAGCACGCCGGCTCGCGCCTGCAATGCGACGCGCCGACGATCTTCGTCGCGCTCGGTGATTCGCGCGGCGTGCGCAGCGCCGCGATCAAGATCGACGGCACGCCGGCCCCGGTGCTGCCCGGTACCGAGCACGCTGCCCATCCGCGCGGCTTTCACGTCGACGTCGCCGACTCCTATGCCGGCTCGACGAAGCCGCTGGCCGTGCAGATGGCGATCGAGGTCGTCGGCACCGGCGACCTGGCCTTCGCCGCCGTCGTCGACGCGACCCGTGTCGTGCTGGCGTCCGACTGGCCACATCCGTCGTTCGTCGGCCGCTTCCTGCCGGCGCCGCGCACAGTCAGCGACAGCGGCTTCACGGCCGAGTGGAGCCTGACTTCACTCGCCACGACCGCGCCGCAGGAAGCCGCCACCGGTGCCCCGGCCTGCGTCTTCGGCGACACGCCGCCCGAATCGCCCTCGGCCCGCGGGCGCACCCGCTGCGTCGAGACCTTCGGCGTCGCCTTCATCGACCCGGTGAGCCCGTACACGCTGAGCGACCGGGCCACCAAGTACGGCCTGCTCTTCATCGCCCTGACGTTCGTCGGCGTCGCCGCGGTCGAGGTGATGAAGCGGGTTCGCGTCCACCCGATTCAGTACCTGCTCGTCGGCTGCGCCATCGCCGTGTTCTTCCTGCTGCTCGTCAGCCTGAGCGAACATGTCGCCTTCGGCATCGCCTATCTCGCGGCGAGCACGGCCTGCACCGTGCTGCTCGCGTTCTACGGCCGCTTCGTGCTCGGCGGCGCCCGCGCCGGGCTGGCCTTCGGCGCGGCGGTCGCCGTGCTCTACGGCGTGCTCTACGCGCTGCTCCAGCTCGAGCAGAACGCCCTGGTGCTCGGCTCGATGCTGCTCTTCGGCGTGCTGGCCGCGATGATGGTGGCGACGCGACACATCGACTGGTATGCGCTCTTCGCCCGGATGCGCAGCGATGCCGCGCCGGCCGCGCCGGCCGCGCCGGCCGCGCCGGCGGCGGTCTAGCCAATCTGCGGGTCGGACACCTTGCGCATAGGAAACCGCGAGCACCTGCCGCTGAGCGGCCCCTAACGTTGATTGTCAGGTGATCCCTTTCGACAAGAAATCACGTCTTTCAATGCACATCCTGCAACCTTGAAAGGAAACGATCCATGCATCACGCACGCACAAGCCTCGCCCTCGCGCTCGCAGCGGCCGCATGGAGCCCCGTGAGCAACGCGCAGGGCACCAATCCGCCGATCATTCCTGTGCCAGCCGGCTATGGCCACTACTGCAGCGTCTCGGACAAACAAGGCAACTGGGCGTTCGAGTTCGGCGGCCTGGAGTTCGATCCTTGCTCCGATATCCTTGGTCGCTTCAAGACCGGCGTCATCCGTCGCGCCGGCCTCTGGTCGGAACGCGGAAGAAACAATGTCATGGTTCGCTGCGGCGACCAGAAGGAGCCGGTGCCTTATCGCGTTATCGGAGTCGGGGCAAGCCCGATCAACGAGGCCTACAAGGACAACGTGAAGGGCCGCAACTGCATCTTCATCGTGGCGCCGACGGAGTTGCCGATCTTCAATCATCCATGGACAGGGATAACGAAGTGGAACGCGCCAGATCTCGGCGTTCTTCCCGGCGAAACCGGCTTCAACTACGACCTCTTCAATCAGCCGTGGGACGTCAGCGCGTTCGGCCAGTCGACCAACCCTCCGGGAACCCAGGCAGGGATGGTGGATCGTCACGGCAACTCGATGGCCCACTTCGGGTCGACCCAGGAATGCGCAAGCCTGACTCCGCCGCAGGGTTCGAACTGCCTGATTCGGGACCCTTGGGCCCATGCGGTCGAAGGGGCCTATGACTGGTCGATGGACGAGGGCCGGCCATTGGTCGCGATGGCCGACGGGATTGTTCGCGGCTCGCGCAATCGCAACGTGACGGGAATGTGCGGCACAAATCAATTCCAGGCCGAGATCTTCATCGAGCATCAGGTCGGCACGGGCAACTACGCGGAGCGATTCGTCGCGGCCTATCACCACATGCTCAAGCTGACGAGCAACCCGGCTGACAACGTGCAGCCGGGGACGGTCGTGCATCAGGGTGATTTCATTGCCCGGGTCGGTAACACCGGCTGCTCGGGCAATCCGCACCTCGACCTTTCCATTTTTCGCCTGACTAACCTTACCGGCGTGCGCAGCTACGTCTTTCAGGCACTTCCGGTCAACGCGAACGACCCACCGTCGGGTGCGATGCACAACACGTCCGGCGTCAACGGCGCCCAAGGCATGATCGATCCGTTCGGCTGGACCGCACCAGCCGGCGTCGACCCCTACGCCTGGAAGTTCATCGGATTCTCGGATCCGAGCTTTCCGAACAACCTGATCCCCGGTCTCACCGAGCCGGGTGCCTACAGCATTAAGCTGTGGAAACCGGGACAGGAGCCGCCTTCGTACTAGCTACTTTCCGGCGCAAAAATGGCGATTTTCCAGATTGCGTAGATAGGCGCGCTGCTGGCATCGGCTCGTACAGCAGTGCAGGTCCGAGCCGAGACACAAGATCGACTTGACTATTCTTCGTTGCTCGG
>JALYSL010000450.1 GCA_030854825.1 Pseudomonadota bacterium | reverse complement strand
CAATTCAGTGGAGGCGATCGATGGCACCGCCGCCCCGACCACGGCGAGCGGGCTGACGGCGGTGCCGATCAACAGGACGAGGGCGCCGGCGAGATGCTTCATGACTTTCCTTGCCGCGAATGCGGGTCGATGAAGCCTGCAGCCTACGCAGAGCGCAGCGTCGAGTCTCGAACCACAGCGACGAATCAGGACAGTCTTTGCATTTCGCGGCGACGTGCTCCAGGCGTGCTGCCGAATCGACGCTTGAAAAGCCGCGCGTAGTGCGACTGATCGGCAAAGCCGCAGGCAGCGGCCACCTCGGCGATCGACAGGTCGCCAGCGGCCAGCAGAACGACGCTTTCTTCGACCCTGCGCCGGCGCAGGTACTCGCCGATCGTCTCGCCATATCGGGCGCGAAAGACGCGGCACAGGTGCGATGGATGAGCGCCTGCCTGGGCGGCAAGCGCACCGAGCGACGGCGGCTGCGCCAGGTCGCTTTCGATCGCATCGACCACCCGTTCCAGCCAGCGCGGTGCCGCCCTCGACGACGGCGCCCGCATCGCATCGGCGACGAGTTCGGCCGCGACCGACACAAGGGCCAGCGGCGTCGCGGCATCGACGCTTCGCATTTCTCGAATCAAGCGACGAATCGACGGCGCCCGCAGGCCCAGCGGCGCATGACGGAAATCGGCGAGCCAGTCGACCATCACCCGTTCCTGCAGCCACGAGGCGCCGAAATGGATGTTGATGCAGTGCCCGGCGCCCGCGCCGAAACGGTTGGCATGTGCATGCCCCTGCGGATGCGCCAGCACCGAGCCGGCGACGCACTCGATGCTGCGGCCGGCGCTCATCTCGAAGCCGCCTTCGACGACGACGCAGAGATACGCGTCGGCGTGGGCGTGCCTGGCGATCGAGCTTCCAGGCGCGTGCTCGGTGGCATTGACGAGGAGGCCGTGGCTGGCCACGGAGTGGGTAACGGCACCGTGGTTCTGGCCGTGACCCAGCCATTCCGTCGGTCGGCGCGGCGCTGCGTCGAGTGTTGTAAATGCCATGGTCGCGCCCCGGTTGAAGTTGCCGCGATCGAGGATACGCGGCAGAAGGCCATACGCCGTGGCAGGGGCCTGTTAGGCTTGCCGCGATGGACAAGCCCAGTGCCGCGCCGGCGCGCACGTTCCCGTCGGCGCAGGAAGATGTCGACGCGACAGTCGAGAGCCCGAGTGCCCGCTACGACGGCCCGGAAAGCTCGTACCGGCTCGCCTTCACCGATACCGAGTTCATGCTCCGCGAGGAGCTGCGCCCGGTGCGCCTGCAGCTCGAATTGCTCAAGCCGCAGATGGTGCAAGACGAGCACCACGTTGAGCAGACGATCGTCATCTTCGGCAGCGCCCGGATCCTGGCCCCCGAAGTGGCGCGGGCGCAGCTCGAAGCTGCACGCGGCGCCGGCGATGCGAAGCAGCTACGCATGGCCGAAACGCGTGTCGCGATGTCGCGCTATTACGAAGAGGCGAGGCGCTTTTCGGCGACTGTGACGCAGCGGTCGGCCCACTGGGACAAGCCGATCTACGTCGTCACCGGCGGCGGCCCCGGCATCATGGAAGCGGGCAATCGGGGTGCGTTCGAAGTGGGCGGCAAGAGCGTCGGTCTCAACATCGTGCTCTCGCACGAGCAGGTGCCGAACCGTTTCATCACGCCCGAGCTCTGCTTCCAGTTCCACTACTTCGCGCTGCGCAAGATGCATTTCCTGATGCGCGCGGTGGCGCTGGTCTGCTTTCCAGGCGGCTTCGGCACGCTCGACGAGTTGTTCGAGGTGCTGACCTTGGTGCAGACCGGCAAGTCGCGGATGCGGCCGATCCTTCTCTTTGGCCGTGACTTCTGGACCCGGCTCCTGAACTTCGACCTGCTCATCGAGACCGGCATGATCGCGCCCGGGGACGTGAATCTCTTTCACTTCGTCGAGACCGCCGAGGAAGCGTGGGCCCGCCTTTCCGCCGAATACGGCTACGACCTGCCCGAGACGACGACCGGCGATCTCGCCGTCGACATCTGAAGAAATGATGTCCCCATGCTTACTTCGTTCGCGTCCGCCCGGGGAGACGCGGCCGGGCTTGGGGCGGCCCGGCGCCCGGCGGGTCTCGCAGCGATTAACCGACGCATCAGCCTGATCGGCGCACCCACCGACATCGGTGCCGGCAGCCGCGGCTCGAGCATGGGCCCCGAAGCGCTGCGGGTCGCCAACATCGGCCCGGTGCTCGA
>JALYSL010000444.1 GCA_030854825.1 Pseudomonadota bacterium | reverse complement strand
GCAACATGAACATGAACGAGGTGCTGGCCAACCGTGCCTCGCAGCTCCTCGGCGGCTCGGTCGGTGAGGGGCGGCTGGTGCATCCGAACGACGACGTCAATCGCAGCCAGTCGTCAAACGACGTCTTTCCTACGGCGATGAGCGTCGCCGCCGTCGAGGCCGTCATGCACCGCCTGCTGCCGTCGGTCGAGTCGCTGCGCTCAACATTGCAAACGAAAGCGCTGGCCTTCGCCGACATCGTCAAGATCGGCCGCACCCATCTGCAGGACGCGACGCCGCTGACGCTCGGCCAGGAGATCTCCGGCTGGGTCGCGCAGCTCGAGCACGGCCTGGTGCATGTGCTCGCGGCGCTGCCGCATCTGTGCGAGCTGGCGCTCGGCGGCACGGCGGTGGGCACCGGGCTCAATGCGCCGCCGGAGTTCGGCGAGAAGGTGGCCGAGGAGCTTGTCGTTCGCACCGGCCTGCCGTTCGTGTCGGCCCCGAACAAGTACGAGGCCTTGGCTGCGCACGATGCCATCGTCCACGCGCACGGCACGCTGAAGACGCTGGCGGTGTCGTTCATCAAGATCGCCAACGACGTGCGCTGGCTCGCTTCGGGTCCGCGCTCGGGGCTCGGCGAGATCCGCATTCCGGAAAACGAGCCGGGCAGCTCGATCATGCCGGGCAAGGTCAACCCGACGCAATGCGAGGCACTAACGATGCTCTCGGCGCAAGTCCTCGGCAACGACGTCGCGATCAACGTCGCTGGGGCCTCGGGCAATTTCGAGCTCAACGTCTTCAAACCGGTGTTGATTTACAACTTCCTGCAGAGCGTGCGCCTTCTGGGGGATGGCGCGCGCAGCTTCGAGGAGCATTGCGCGCGCGGCATCGAGCCCGACCGCGCGCGCATCGCCGATCTGGTGCAGCGTTCGCTGATGCTCGTCACGGCGCTCAACCCGCACATCGGCAACGACAAGTCGGCCAAGATCGCCAAGGAGGCTCATCGCAGCGGCTCGACCTTGCGCGAGGCGGCCATCGCCTCGGGCTGGCTCACGGCCGAACAGTTCGACGCCTGGGTCGTGCCCGAGCTGATGGTCGGTCGCCAATGAGCGCCGCGGACGTTGCGGCAGCGGAGCAGGCCAAGCTCAAGCGTCTCGTCGGCGAAGCGGCGATTGCGTACCTCGTACCTCGAGGGATCGTCGGCGTTGGCACCGGCACGACCGTCAACTGCTTCATCGACGCGCTCGGGCGAATGGCCGAGCCGCCCGCCGGGGCGGTATCGAGCAGCGAGGCGAGCACGGCGCGATTGCGCGCGCTCGGCATTCCCGTCCTCGAGGCCGGTGAAGTCGAAAGACTCGTCATCTACGTCGACGGCGCCGACGAGATCGACCCTACCGGCTGCATGATCAAGGGCGGCGGCGGCGCATTGACGCGCGAGAAGATCGTCGCCGATCTGGCCGAGCGATTCGTCTGCATCGCCGATGCATCGAAGCTGGTCGATCGGCTTGGCCGGTTTCCGTTGCCGATCGAAGTCGTTCCGATGGCGATCGCGCAGGTTTCGCGCCGGTTCGTGGCGATGGGCGGGGCGCCGCGTCTGCGCGAAGGCTTCATCAGCGACAACGGCGGCGCGATCATTGATGTCGCCGACCTTCGCATCGACGATCCGGTGGCCCTGGAAGCCGAGGTCAACCAATGGCCCGGCGTCGTCTGCTGCGGGCTCTTCGCGCGGCGCCGCGCCAGCATCTGCCTGCTCGGCACAACGGCCGGAGTTCGAACCTTGAGGTTCTGACAAGCGGTGACGGTTTGCGCAGGAAAAGCGCGTAACCTCGGGCCCGCGCGTTTTGTGCAGCACACAGGAAGGACGGCCCGTGGCCAAACCCAACTATTCATTCGAGAAACGTCAACGAGAGCTCGCCAAGAAGAAGAAGAAGGAAGAAAAGGAGAAGGAAAGGGCCGGCCGCAAACTTGCGCCCGAGCAAGGCTCCGAACCCGCGCCCGGCGCGGACGGCGCAACGAATCAGGCCGGCGCCGAACCGGCCGCCATCGGCCCCTCCGGCCGCTGAGGCCGCCCGGCGGTTGCAGCGCCTGCCCGCCTGAACAGGCGGCTCGCGAAACGAGCCGGATCGATCGCGTCGAGCAGGTCCGCTTCGAGCGGCGCCGGCGCTCCGCTGATTGCCGACGCCACCACTTGAGCGCCGACCGCCGACCAGGCGATTCCGCGTGACCCCAATGCCGTGAAGACGAAGAGGCCGGGCGCACGCGGCGCGAAGCGGGGTTGCTCGGGCCGCGCTGATTCGTCGGCAGCAAGCCCGTGGCGCAAGCGCGCCCCCAGCGCCGAGACAGGCACGGCGCCGACAAGTGGCAAGCGGTCCACGGCAACGTAACGAAACGAAACCCGGCCGCGCAGATCATCGACGTCTAAGCTCGGCGCCATCGCCAGCAGGCGAGCGAGTCGATCCAAATTCCGGCATTGATCGTCGCGGCGAAGCGTGAGGTCGCCGTCGTCCGTCTGCGAAGTTGCACCGAACCAGATCTGTCCGTCGATCGGCGGCAGCACGTAGCCGGCACCGGCGATCGGCAGGCGAGGCCGCGGCACGCCCGCCCAGGACGACGCCGCACTTGCGCTGATCTGGCCGCGGCGTCGCTCGATCGGCCAGCCGGAGGCTTCGAGCAGCCCGGCCGCAGCGCCGGCGTTGGCGAGCACGACCGTCCTCGCCGAGGCCAGCTCGCGGCCGTCGGCGTCGAACAGCAACCATCTTTCGTCGGCGCCGTGCTGCAGTGAGGCGATGTCGACGCCGAGGCGAACATCGACGCGGTCGGCCGCACGGGCCAGGAACGATCGCGCCAGGCCGCGCGGATCGACCCAGCCGCCGCGCGGGTAGAACCAGGCCGGTGCATCGATCGTGACGCCGGCGAGGCTGCTCGCCTCTTCGGCGGTGACGACGCGCACGTAGTCGATAGGTAGGCCGAGTCGAGCCACGGTCGCGCGCATGTCTGCGAGGCTCATGGCCTCCGCTTCAAGGCGCAACAGGCCGTCGGTGCCGCTGTCGACGCCGTGCTCTTC
>JALYSL010000395.1 GCA_030854825.1 Pseudomonadota bacterium | reverse complement strand
GCCGCGCACCGAGCTGCCGACGCTCGTCGTGCTGCTCGATATCTCGGGCTCCATGGATCGCTATGCCCGCCTGATGCTGCACTACGTGCACGGCCTGACGCGGCGCCACCTCAAGGTGCACACGCTGACCTTCGGCACGCGCCTGACCAACATCACGCGGGCCTTGCGCAACCGCGATCCCGACGTGGCCCTGGCGACGGCGTCGAGCCAGGTGCGCGACTGGAAAGGCGGCACGCGCATCGCCTCCTGCCTCGACGACTTCAACCGTCACTGGGCTCGCCGCCTGCTCGGCGCCAACGCGGCTGTGCTGCTGGTGACCGACGGACTCGACACCGATGAGCACGGTGACCTGACGCGCGCGGCGCGGCAGTTGCGCCTGTTCGCGCACCAGATCGTCTGGCTCAACCCGCTGCTTCGCTTCGACCGCTTCGAGCCGCGCGCGGCCGGTATCCGTGCTTTGCTGCCGAACGTCGACCGCTTCCTGCCGGTGCACAACCTGACGAGCCTGGCCGACCTCGCGACCGCGCTGCGCAAGCCGGCAATGCAGGCGTCGCGCATCGCCCTCGCGCAGGGCCCCGCCGCGTAGCAGAATCGATCGCATGGAACTGCACGGCGAAAGACTTATCCCAGCTCCGCTCGAAGCCACCTGGGCGGCCCTCAACGACCCCGAGACCTTGAAGGCCTGCATCGCAGGCTGCGAATCGCTCGAGCGCACCGGCGACGATGCCTATTCTGCGGTCGTGGCCATGAAGATCGGCCCGGTCAGCGCGCGCTTCAAGGGCAACCTGAAGATGACGAACGTGAATGCGCCGAACGGCTACACGATCGCTTTCGACGGACAGGGCGGCGTCGCCGGCTTCGGCAAGGGCTCGGCCGACGTCGGCCTTACCGCGGCCGACGGCGCCACGACGAAGCTCGCCTACAACGCACGCGCCGTCGTCGGCGGCAAGATGGCGCAGATCGGCTCGCGCCTGATCGATGCGGCGGCGGCCAAGATCACCGAGGACTTCTTCAAGGCTTTCGAGGCGAACCTGCAGGCGCGTCAGCCGGTGGTCGAAGGCGCGGCGGCAGCGGCCCCGGTGCCCGTGCCGGCGCGTCGGCGCGAGCCGGCGGGAACGCTGGGCTGGGTGCTCGCTGCGATCGTCGGACTGGCGACGCTCTATTTCATCCTGCACTAGGGCCTGTTGACACGTGCGCGAGCCCTCCCGTGGTTTGAACAGGCTCTAACGTCGTTCAGCGCGTCGCTCGTCGGCGCACGCAATCGACGTAGGCTTCGCCGTCGGGTGGCCGGCCGCTGCGCTGCGAATCCCAGAGCATGCGGCCGAGACATTCCATCACCTCGTGCTGCGCCTCGTGCGCGGAGCCGAGGCGGGCGGTCAGTTGCTCGAAGGCGTGGCGAATGCCGCGTGGCTGGTCGATGCCGACCTGCTCGCTGATCGACAGGTGCATCGACAGGTGCAGGAACGGGTTCTCGCGACCGGTCTCGGCGCTGTAGTTCGCCACGCGCGCCGCTTCGGGGTCGGCGAGATCAGCGGCGTATTCGGGATGGGCGTCGATCCAGTCGGCGGCAATGGTCTCGAGCGGCGTCAGGACCGCGGCGTCGAGGCGCTTTCTTCTCGCCTCGACGAAGAAATCGCGGACGTCAGACGGGCTGGGCGCAAACATGGCTCCATTCTCGGGCCGGCCCTTCAGTCGGCGCGAACGTCGCCGACGAATCCACTGACGCCGCCAGGGTGCACGATTCCGACAATGCCTTTCGTTGCCGCTCCGGCATTCGCTTCACGGATCTTCATGAACGTCACCACCGAACAGCTCTTCGACCACGCTCGCACGCAAAACGGTTTCACTGCGGAGCCGGTGCCGGAAGCGACCCTGCGCCAGATCTACGACATGATGAAGTGGGCTCCGACTTCGGCCAACACATCGCCGGCACGAATCGTCTTCGTCACCTCGGCGGCGGCCAAGGAAAAGCTGCTCGTCTGCATGTCGCCCGGCAACGTCGAGAAGACGAGGGCGGCGCCGGTGACGGCGATCATCGGTACCGACATGGCGTTCTACGAGAAGTTGCCCCAGCTGTTTCCCCACGTCGACGCGAAGGCATGGTTCGTCGGCAAGAAGGAGTTCGCCGACACGACTGCGTTTCGCAACTCGAGCCTGCAGGGCGGCTACTTCATCGTCGCCGCCCGCGCGCTCGGCCTCGACTGCGGGCCGATGAGTGGCTTCGACGGCGCGAAGGTCGATGCGGCGTTCTTCGCCGGCACCGAGATCAAGGCGAACTTCATCTGCAACGTCGGCCACGGCGACCCGACGAAGGTTCTCGCGCGCAACCCCCGCCTGAGCTTCGAGGAAGCCTGCCGGATCGAATAGCGGGAGACCGAGTAGCGGAAGACCGAGTAGCGCCGCCCTCAGGGCGAGCCGGGTGGCTCGGGATTGGCCGGGCTCCAGCCGGCGCGCGATTGCCGCTCGGTCGCCTGCTGGCGCTCGATGGCGAATAGCTCCTCGAGCTGCTGACGGCCTTGCTTGGCGGCGGCGATGAGGCGAGCCTCGTCCTTGCGATGCGGCGCGATGGCCGCGAGCTGGGCGACGTTGTGGCGGCGAAAGCGCAGCGCCAGATTTCTCGCCTGGTGCGGCTGCCAGCCGAGTTGCTCGAGGGCGCTGCGTGCCGTCATCAGGGCCGAGTCGAGCGTCTCGCGCTCGATCAGCGTCACGCCGAGCTCGTACAGGTCGTAGTAGTGCTGGACGTTGCGGGCGCGCGCGACGACGATGACGTCGGGGAAATTCTCGCGAACCATCTTGGCGCATTCGACGCTTTGCTGAATGTCGTCGATGGCCAGCACGAGTACGCGCGCGTTCTCGGCGCCGGCGGTGCGCATCAGGTCGAGCCGGGTGGCGTCGCCGTAGAAGACCGGCCAGCCGAACTTGCGCAGCGCCTCGATCGCTTCGGCGTCGTGGTCGAGCACGGTCGGCTTGACGCCGTTGGCGTACAGCATGCGGCCGACGATCTGCCCGTAGCGACCGAAGCCGGCGATGATCACCGGCGCGTCCTGCAGCTCGCGCAGCTGCTCGATGTCGGGCTTTCTTTTCGAACCGGCGAGGAACGGGATCCACCAGCGGTCGGCGGCGACGAGCAGCAGCGGCGTCAGCAGCATCGAGATCGCGACTGCAGCGACGAGCAGCGACGACATCGGCGTCGTGATGGCGCCTGCCTGCGCCGCGCTCTGGAAGACGACAAAGCCGAACTCGCCGCCCTGCGCCAGCAGGATGATAAAGACAGGCCGCTCGATGCGCGGGATCGGCATGAGCCGCGTCATGACCCAGAGCGCCACGGCCTTCAGCAGCAGAAAGCCGACGACGACGCCGGCAACGACCCACGGCCGCTGCAATATCACTGCGAAGTCGATGCTCATGCCGACGGCAATGAAGAACAGGCCGAGCAGCAGGCCCTTGAAAGGCTCGATATCGGTCTCGAGCTCGCGCCGGTATTCGCTTTCCGCGAGCAGCACGCCGGCGAGAAAGGCGCCGAGCGCCATCGACAGGCCGACCGCGTTCATCAGCGCCGCGGTGGCGACGACGAGCAGCAGCGATGCCGCGGTGAAGATTTCCGGCGTGTCGCTCTTGGCGATCCAGCGCAGCGCTGGCCTGAGCAGCAGCCGGCCGCCCAGGATGATGATGGCGATGGTGCCGATCGCCTTGGCGGGGCCGAGCCAGCCGCTGCCCTCGTGGCCTGCTGCGAAGACGGCCAGGAAGGGCACCAGAGCGATGATCGGGATCGCCGCGATGTCCTGCAGCAGCGAGACGCTGAGAATGCTCTCGCCCGAGGTCGTCGCCATCAGGTTGCGCTCGGCGAGCACGCCGAGGCCGATCGCCGTCGACGACATCGCCAGCCCGAGCCCGGCGACGACGGCGAGACGCCAGTCGATGCCGGAGACCAGCGCCGCCAGTCCGAGCAGTGCGGCCGAGCCGAACAACTGGATGGTGCCCCAGCCGAAGATCGACTTGCGTAGCGACCAGAGCCGTTGCGGCTCGAGCTCCATGCCGACCAGGAAGAGCATGAGCACGACGCCGAACTCGGCGAACTGCAGCATGTCCTCGGGCCGGGTGACGAGCTTCAGCCCCCACGGGCCGATCAGGATGCCGGCGGCGACGTAGCCGATGATCGAGCCGAGGCCGAGGAAGCGAGCCACCGGCACGGCGATCACCGCGGCACCGAGG
>JALYSL010000326.1 GCA_030854825.1 Pseudomonadota bacterium | reverse complement strand
ACGAGCCACGTCGCGGCCGTGAAGACGAGGCCCTGTGCGGCCGAGCGGGCCGCGCGGCGACCGACCTCCATGGACTTCATCCTCTGCTCCTGAAAAACGCGCATCACAATCGCCAGTATCGGCCCTCGCCTCGACACGCCATGAGCAAGGCCTCTTCCTTTCGTCCACGCGACCGGCTGCATCTCGCCGCCCTCGCCATCCTCGTCACCGGCCTGGTGGCGGCCGTCGCGGTGTACATCGTCGCGGCGCGGCCCACGACGGATGCGAGCAACGTCCAGATCATCAACGGAAAGGCCTACCCCGTCGACTCATCGCACGAGATGCAGCAGCTCGCGCGCCTGGGCGGCACGGCGTCGGTGCAGACCTTCAAGTTCCAGCGCTGGTTCGCATCGCTGTGGGAAGGACAGCAGCTGGCCTACACGCTGCTCATCGTGAGCGCGGCGCTCGCGCTCCTGTGCTGGCACGTCGCCGGCCTGATGGACGAGACCGCGTGAGCCGTGACGCCGCGATCGCCGAGACCCGCGCCTGGCTGGCACGAGCCGTGATAGGCCTGAACCTGTGTCCCTTCGCCAAGGCGCCGTTCGCCAAGAGTCAGATCCGTTATGTGGCGAGCGATGCCAAGGATCCGCAGACGCTGCTCGCTCACCTGGTCGACGAGCTGAAGCTTCTGGTCGACGCACCCGAGGCCAACATCGAGACGACACTGCTGATCCATCCCGAAGTGCTCGGCGACTTCACCGACTACAACGAATTTCTCGGCACCGCGGAAGGTGCGCTGGAGATGCTGGGCCTTGAAGGCGTGATCCAGGTGGCGAGCTTTCACCCGCAATACTGCTTCGCCGGCAGCCGGCCCGACGACATCGACAACGCCACCAATCGATCGCCCTACCCGACCCTGCACCTGCTGCGCGAGGCAAGCGTCGAGCGCGCCGTCGACGCGTTTCCCGACGCCGGCGCGATCTTCGAGGCCAACATCGCGACGATGCAGCGCCTCGGCGCCGAAGGCTGGGCCGCGCTTCAGCAGCAATGCCGCACCGACGCCGCGCCGAAAGGAACATCGCACTCATGAGCTCGCCGACCCGTCGCCAGTTTCTCCGCCGTACGACGACCACCCTCGGCAGTGCCGCGTTGCTGAACGCATTCCCGCCGGCCATCCGCAAGGCACTGGCGGTCCCCGCCGACAAACGCAGCGGAACGATCGAGGACGTCGAACACATCGTTCTGCTCATGATGGAAAACCGCGCCTTCGATCACTACTTCGGCTCGATGAACGGCGTGCGCGGCTTTGCCGATCGCTTTCCCGTCCCGGTGTCGGATACCGCCGAGCTGAAGCGCAAGACCGTCTGGTATCAGCGCAACGACGCGGCTGGCGCTGGCGCGCCGAGGATCCTGGCGCCCCAGCACCTCGACACCCTGGCCGACTTCGCGGTCCTGCGCAACACCAGCACGCCACATCTCTATCCGGACGCGCAAGACGCCTGGGACCATGGGCGCATGGCACGCTGGCCCCGGTTCAAGACCGATGCTTCGATGGTCTATTTCACCGAGGCCGACCTGCCGTTCCAGTTCGCGCTCGCCAACGCGTTCACCCTCTGCGATGCGAACCACTGTTCGATGACCGGCGGCACGAATCCCAACCGCTGCTACTTCTTCACCGGCACCAATCACGGCAATGCCGCTCCCGGGCCCGGCATCTACAACGGCCCTGCCGTCGACAACGAATACAACACCCTGACCAACGGAGCGGTCCGCGGCGGCTACACCTGGACGAGCTACGCCGAGCGGCTCGAGGACGCCGGCGTGTCGTGGCAGATCTACCAGAACGAAGAGCACGACTTCTACGCCATGAATCCGCTGCTCGGCTTCAAGGCCTTTCGCGACGCCAATGCGGCGAGCACGCCGTTCGCGTCGCCGGCGCGAACGGCGGGCCAGCAGGCGCTCTACGACAAGGGCATCCGCACGCGAGACCTCGATCTGCTGAAAGCAGACGTCGTCGCGGGCCGCCTGCCGAAAGTCTCGTGGATCTGCCCGACGGCCTCGGCCTCGGAGCATCCGTCCGCGTCGAGCCCGGCGCAAGGCGCCGACTACGTAGCCAGGGTGCTGGACGCGCTGACCGCCAACCCGGAGGTCTGGAGCCGGACCGCGCTGATCGTCAACTTCGACGAGAACGACGGCCTCTTCGACCACGTTCCGCCACCGGCGCCACCGTCCTATGTGCGCTGGGATGCCGACCCGGCCCAGGCCGTTCTGGCTGGCGCGAGCACGGTCGACGCGAGCGACGAATACCTCGGTGACGACGACGGCGGGATCGCCAGCGTCGACGCCTATCGCCATCGGCCCTGGGGCCTCGGGCCGCGGGTGCCGATGTACGTGATCTCGCCGTGGAGCAAGGGCGGCTGGGTCAATTCGCAGGTCTTCGACCAGACCTCGACGATTCGTTTCGTGGAAGCGCGCTTCGGCGTCAGGGAACCGAACATCGGCCCCTGGCGCCGCGCCGTTACCGGCGACCTGACAACGTGCTTCGACTTCGCGACGCCCAACGATGCCGATGCGATTCGCTCGCTGCCCGAGACGGCGCGACGCGACGCGGCCAGCCGCGCGCTTCGCAAGACGACACGGCCGATCGCACCGCCGTTGCCGAGCTTGCCGACGCAGGCGCGCGGCACGCGGCCGTCGCGGCCGTTGCCTTACGAGCTGGAAGCCGTTTGCGAGCTGGGCGGCGAGGGTGCAGGGCCAGCGGCGCTGCAGCTTCGCTTCGAGAACCACGGTTCCGCCGGCGCGGTTTTCCACGTCTACGATCGCCTGGCTCTCGATCGCATTCCGCTTCGCTTCACGGTCGAGGCCGGCAAGCGGTCGAGCGCTTCGGTGCCCGTGCGCGCGGACGGGAGCTACGACCTGTGGCTGCTCGGCCCGAATGGCTTTCATCGCCAATTCACGGGCGCGGTCGGGCCGGAACGACGAGGCCCCGAGGTGCAGGTTGCGTACGACAAGGGCACCTGCGCCTTGCGCATCACGCTGCGCAACAACGGCTCGGCGCCCTGCGTCTTCAGTCTCGCGCCGAACGCCTACTTCGACACTGCCGCGACACGCCACGAGCTCGCACTGGCGGCAGAGCTCGTCGTGATTCGGCCGCTCGCGGCAAGCCAGGGCTGGTATGACTTCAGCGCCACGCTCGGGTCACAGCCGGCATACAGCAGGCGCTTCGCCGGCCGCCTCGAGACCGGCAGGCCCTCGGTATCCGACCCCGCGATGCACGGCACCGCGATCGGCGAACAGTACCGGCGCGCCTAGCCTTGCTCGCTGGCGTTGGCCGACTTCGGCGGGGCGAGCAGCAACTGCTTCGACACCGAGACGCATTGCCGGATGTGCTGCTCGCAGACATAGCGCAGCGACGAATAAGTCAGTGCCGCCGATACCGCCTGGCCGGCGATCGGCACGAACTTCGCCGCCTGCTGCGCCGTCAGGCGAACGCCGACGAAGCGCAGCAACTGAGTGACCACCTCACGCGTCACCAGCTTGCCGACGAGCATGC
>JALYSL010000302.1 GCA_030854825.1 Pseudomonadota bacterium | reverse complement strand
GGCCATGTTCCTCAACACCGCCATCGATCAACGGCTCGACCGGTTCCGCATCGACGAGGGTCGGGAGCCGACCGACGTCGAGGCCGCCAAGGTCCGGGCCTGGGTGCTGGCCAACGTGCGGGGCACGGTTCAGGCCGACATCCTCAAGGAAGACCAGGGCCAGAACACCTGCATTTTCTCCACCGAGTTCTCGCTCAAGGTGATGGGCGACATCCAGGAGTACTTCATTGGGAACGAGGTGAAGAACTTCTATTCGGTGTCGATCTCGGGCTACCACATCGCCGAGGCCGGGGCGAATCCGATCTCGCAGCTTGCCTTCACGCTCGCGAATGGCTTTACCTTCGTCGAAGCCTATCTCGCGCGCGGCATGTCGATCGACGACTTCGCGCCGAACCTCTCGTTCTTTTTCTCCTACGGCATGGATCCGGAATATGCGGTGCTGGGGCGCGTAGCGCGGCGCATCTGGGCGGTGGCGATGAGGGAGCGCTACGGCGCGAACGAGCGCAGCCAGAAGCTCAAGTTTCATTCCCAGACATCCGGGCGGTCGCTGCACGCGCAGGAGATCGCCTTCAACGACATCCGCACCACGTTGCAGGCGCTGATCTCCACCTACGACAACACCAATTCGCTGCACACCAACGCCTACGACGAGGCGATCACCACTCCGACCGAGGAGTCGGTGCGCCGCGCCATGGCGATCCAGCTCATCATCAATCGCGAGTGGGGCCTGGCCAAGAACGAGAACCCGAATCAGGGCGCCTTCATCATCGACGAGCTGACCGAGCTGGTCGAAGAAGCCGTACTCGCCGAGTTCGAGAACATCGCCGAGCGGGGCGGCGTGCTGGGGGCGATGGAAACGGGCTACCAGCGCGGCAAGATCCAGGAAGAGTCGATGCACTACGAGATGCAGAAGCACTCGGGCGAATACCCGATCATCGGCGTCAATACCTTCCGCAATCCGCACGGCGACTCGGCGGTGAAGCCGGTCGAGTTGCAGCGCTCAACCGAAGAAGAAAAGCAGGGCCAGCTGCGGCGGCTGGCCGACTTTCACGCCCGCCACGCAAGCGTCGCGCCGGCGATGCTGCAGCGACTGAAGGACGCCGTGATCGCCAACGACAACGTGTTCGAGGTACTGGCGGATGCGGTGCGCGCCTGCTCGCTCGGGCAGATCACCGAGGCGCTGTTCGAGGTCGGTGGGCAATATCGGCGGAGCATGTAGCTCGCGCCGCGAGGCTGGGCGGGCCAGCGGTGGTCATCCGATGCGGATGCCCGTCCGCTCGACGATCTCCTGCCAGCGCTTTTGCTCGCGATGAAACGTTTCCTCGAGCTCGAGGATCGACATCGGTCGTGGCAGGGCGCCGATAACGCGCATCCGGGCCGCGAAGTCCGGCGCATGCAGCGCCTTGTCGACCTCGGTGTTGAGCTTTTGCCGCCACTCCAGCGGCGTGCCCGCGGGCGCCGTGAGGGCGACCCACGCGACGGCCTCAAATCCCGGGAAGCCCGACTCGGCGATGGTCGGCGTGTCCGGGAAATCGGGCAGGCGCGTCAGCGACCCGGCGGCGATGAGCTTGAGCTTGCCCGCCTTGACCTGCGGCAAGGTCACGGTCGTGGTGTCTAGGCCGACCTGCACGTTGCCGGCGATCAGATCGATGATGGCCTTCGGGCTGCCCTGATAAGGCACGTGCAGCATCTTTATGCCGGCGCGGTGCTTCAGGTCTTCCATCAGCAGGTGCGAGAGCGTGCCGTTGCCCGACGATGAATTGCTGAGCTTCTCGGGGTTGGCCTTGGCGTAGTCGATCAGCTCCTTCAGCGTATTCGCCGGCACCGACGGGTTGACGACGAGCGCGAGCGGCAGGTCGGCGACCATGGCGATCGGGTCGAAATCGCGCGTCGCGTCGTAGCTGACGTTGCGATACAGGTAGGGGTTGACGACATAGCCCGCCAGCGCCGACAACGAGATGAAACTGCCGTCGGGCGGCGACTTGGCGAGCTGCGTGAGGGCGATGCTGCCGCCTTGCCCCGGCCTGTTCTCGACGATGAAGTACTGGCCGAGGTTGGACTGCAGCCGCTCGGCGACGAGGCGCGCCACCTGATCGGTCGCCTGGCCGGCCGGAAAGCCGACCAGGATGCGCGTGATCTGGCCTGGGCTCGCGTCGGAGGTGGCCGGCCCGTCGGCGAAGGAGCGCCCCGAGGCGGCGAAAGCGAGACTGCCGAGCAGTCGATGGAAAGTGCGACGCAGCATGATGGTGTCTCCTGATCTTTAGATGATTCCTTTGTCGCGGAGCGCGGCGATCTCCGTCGCCGTGAATCCCACGGAACGCCAGACCTCGTCGTTGTGCTCGCCGAGCGCCGGGCCAGCGTGGCGCACCTCGCCCGGCGTCGCCGAAAAGCGCGGCACGACGTTTTGCATGCGCACGTCGCCGAGCTCGGAATCGGCCACGGTGACGATCGCCTGGCGGGCCACGAGCTGCGGGTCGACGAAGACATCGGCGATGTCCTGGATCGGCGAAAAGCCCACTTCGTGATCCTCGAAAAGCGCGCGCAGATCCTGCATCGTCAGCGCCGCCACGGCGGCGCCCACTTGTTCGTCGAGCAGGCTCTGATGGACGACACGCGCCGGGTTGTCGGCGAAGCGCGAGTCGGCCAAAAGGGCGCCCAGACCAAGCGCCGCGCACAGTCGTTCGAAGATGCTTTGTGTCGAGGCGGCGATCGATGCGAACTTGCCGTCACGCGTCCGGTAGACGTTGCCCGGCGCCGCGTACTGGCTGCGGTTGCCCGAGCGCGTGCGCACGATGCCGAGCTGGTCGTATTCGATCGGCAAGAACTCGAGTACGCGCAGCATCGCCTCGGTCACGGAGCAGTCGATCTCCTGGCCCGGTGAGTCGCGCTCCGTCACCTTGTGATGCAGCGCCGCGAGCAGCCCGAGCGCACCGAACAGGCCGCCGACCGCATCGGAAATCGGGTAGCCGAGATGCAGCGGCGCACCCTCTTCCTCGCCGCAGATCTGGGTGAAGCCACTCATCGCTTCGAAGACCCGGGCAAAGCCCGGCCGGTTGCGATAGGGGCCCGTCTGGCCGAAGCCGGTAACGCGAAGAATACTCAAGCGCGGGTTGATGTCGTGCAGCCACTTGCGGGTGATTCCCCAGCGATCGAGGGTGCCAGGGCGAAAGTTCTCGACCATGGCATCGGCCTTCGCGACCAAGCGTGCCAGCGGCTCTTGCGCCTCGGCCCGGCGCAGGTCGAGCGTCACCCCTTTCTTGTTCCGGTTGGTGACCTTCCACCAGAGCGGCACGCCGTCACGGTGCGGCGGCAGGGCGCGCAGCGCGTCGCCGCTGCCCGGCATCTCGACCTTGATCACGTCGGCGCCGTAGTCGCCCAGCAGCGCCGAGGCGAAGGGACCCGCAACGACGGTCGAGAGATCGACGATCGAGATCCCGGCGAGGGGGCCGCACCGCGGCGCGCAACGAGGAGGCGAGTCGTTCACGCGGCGACTCTAGACCGTCGCGCAGGTCGCGAATAGCATCGGACTATGCAATCCAGATGTGCAGAAAGTGCATGACGTGGACGTACGCCTGCTCCGCGCCTTCTGCGTTGTGGCCGAGCAGTCGAGCCTGACACGTGCTGCCGCAGCGCTCGGCGAAACATCCTCGACACTCAGCCGTCGCATCGCCTCGCTAGAACGCGAGCTGCGCGGCCGCCTCTTTCATCGCACCGGCCGGGGCGTCGTCCTGACCGAGTTGGGCAAGCGCCTGGCGCCGCGCGCCGAGGCGGCCATCGCCAGCTTCGAAGCGCTCGCCAGCGAGGCGAGCGGCGAGCGCGGGAGTGTCTCGGGACCGGTCGATCTCGCCGTCGTTCCCGGCATGTCGAGGCCGCTCGTCAGCAAGCTTTGCGCCTGGCTGGTCGAGACCCATCCGCAGATCCGGCTGCGAGCCGTCGAGGCCTATAGCGGCCAAGTCGAGGAATGGCTCGCCCTCGGTCGCATCGACATCGGCATCTTCAACCGCTACGGGCTCGGCCGCGTGCGCGACGCCGACCTGCTGCTGCGCTCGGACGTCATGCTCGTCACGGCGCGCGGGCGGCAGGCGCTGCCGCGCGGCGAAGTCGCATTCCGGTTGCTGCGCGATCTGCCGCTCGTGCTGCCGCCGCGACCCAACGCCCTGGTCGCCCGGCTCGGCGATATCGCAGCGCGGCAAGGCTTCGCGCTTCGCTTCGCTTTCGAGCTCGGCAGCAGCGCCCTTATCCGTGACGCAGTCCTGCGGGCGGGCGTGGCAACACTGGTTCCCGATCAGGTCGCTGCCCGCGACTACCCCGCGTCGCAATTCGATGTGCGCCGAATCGTCAAGCCATCGCTGCGGCAAAAGGCCTGGCTGGCGTTGACCACGCAGCGCCCGTCGAGCTCGGCGGCGCGCCTCGTCGCGCAGGCGATGCGCCGGTTCGTTCCGCCTGAAGCTGGCGTGCTCTGACCAAGTCACGACTGCGCGGAATGACAGCGTCGACTGTCGTCATGGCGAACCGGCTCAGCCGATATGATCGGCGGCCATGGGTCCCCTCGCCGGGTTGCGCGTCCTCGAATTCGAAGCCATCGGCCCAGGACCCTTCGGCGCGATGATGCTCGCCGACATGGGCGCCGACGTCCTGCTCGTCGATCGGCCAACCGACCCGCGTCTCGGCTTCGGTCGCGAGCGCTGGTTCGACGTGATGCTGCGCGGGCGCCGCTCCGTGACGCTCGATCTGAAGAGCGCGCAAGGCGCCGAGGCGGCGTTGCGGCTCGCCGAAAAGGCCGACGCGATCGTCGAAGGTTTTCGCCCAGGTGTCATGGAGCGACTCGGCCTGGGCCCCGAAGTCGTGCTGGCCCGCAATCCGCGGCTCGTCTACGGCCGCATGACAGGTTGGGGCCAGGACGGTCCGCTCGCCTCGCGCGCCGGCCACGACATCAACTACATCGCGCTCTCCGGCGCATTGCATGCGATCGGCCGTGCCGGCGAGCCGCCGGTGCCGCCGCTCAACCTCGTTGGCGACTTCGGCGGCGGCGGCATGCTACTGGCCTTCGGCATTGCCTGTGGCGTCATCGAGGCGCGCACCAGTGGTCGTGGCCAGGTGGTCGATGCGGCCATGGTCGACGGCGCCTCGCTGCTCGCGACGATGTTCTCCGGCATGCTTGCATCGGGTCAGTGGAGCGAGGTGCGCGGCGAAAACGTACTCGACTCGGGGGCGCCCTGGTACGACTCGTATGAGACGCTCGACGGCAAATATGTCTCGATCGGCGCCATCGAGCCGAAGTTCTATGCCGCGCTGCTCGATCGACTCGGCCTCGCGGCGGCTGCCTTGCCGGCACAACACGACCGTGCCGGATGGCCGGTGCTGCGCCAGCGTTTCGCCGACTGCTTCGTTTCGCGCTCGCGCGATCAATGGTGCGTCGTCTTCGAGGGCTCCGACGCTTGTTTCGCGCCGGTGCTCACGTTCACTGAATCAAGCCGCGATGCGCATCGCCAGGCGCGCCGGGGCACGATCGAGCTCGGCGGCATCCCGCAGCCCGCGCCGGCGCCACGGTTCGACCGAACCCCCGGGGCGGCACGCCATGCACCGCCCGAACGCGGCGCCGGCGGCCACGACGCCTTGCACGACTGGGGCTTCGCGCCAACGGCCATCGACGAGCTTGCGCAGCTCGGGCTCGGCTTCATCGGCTGACGCGTCCGTCCACGAGCGGCATGCCCGAGCACTCGCGGCTACGCGCCGGTGAGTAGCGTCCAGCCGCCCGCTTCTTCTCGGGCCAGGCCATCGTCCCGCAGCTTCAGCAAGTGAGCGGTCAGCGAGCGCAGCGCCATCGGGTGCAGGCGCAGGGCGACGTCGGCGTAAACGCGGGC
>JALYSL010000271.1 GCA_030854825.1 Pseudomonadota bacterium | reverse complement strand
GCGCTGGCGCTGGCGCTGGCGCTGGCGCTGGCGCTCGCCGCCGCCGCAACCCGCGGCCGGTCGTAGATGCGATAGCCGAGGGCTCCTTCGGCACGGGCGCGGGCTTCGAAGGTGGCGATGTCGTCGTGATGAACCCGTTCGCTCCAGCCCATCGAGCGGATGTTTCCGCTCTCGAGCCAGCTCGCCGTCGCCTGGCGAACCTCGTTTCGAGTCAGCTGGTGCGACACACTGAAGATGCCGTGCAGCGCCTCCAATGCGCGCAAGGGCTCCTGCAGCTGGGTCGCCAGGATCAGCGATGCGCTCGACGCATCGTTGTCGAAGGTGTCGCGCACCCGCTCGCTGTTCCAGCGCCCGAGCTGGACGATGCCGAGGGCAAGGAAGGTCGTGACGAGGGCCAGGGTGACGCCGACCGGCAAGCGCCGCGGCGTCCATTCCGAAGTCGGACGGCCGATCAGCGTGAGGGCAATCGGCGTCGCGATCAGGAGGCCGGCGAGATTGCCGACCCAGAAGGTCAGCCAGGTGAAGGCACCGCTGCCATTGGGCGCCGCGCCGGTCGCCCGAAGCGCGAGCGTGGCCACGCTGGCGGCGACGACGCTGCTGGCGAGGCAGGCAGCCATGAAGCGGGCCACGTCGCCCGGCAGAGTGAGCGCCAGGGGTTGGCGCACGTAACGACGCACCAGGCCGGCACCGACGGCCGCCTGCAAGACGGCGCCGAAGCCCATAGCCAACGACACGACGAGGATCGCGTCGGCAGCGGCCGAACCGCGAGCTGCGATCAGGACGGCGTTGGCGCCGACCGCGCCGATCGCCACCGCGCCGAGAAGGCGCCAGCCGTAAACGAGGACGCTGGCCAGGGCGATGCCGGCGGCCGGGTACAGGGGCGACGCGTATCCGGGCGGAATGGCGAGCAGCTGCGAGGCGAGCCCGGCCGCGACGTAAGCCAGTGTCGTCAGGCCGAACGGCAGCAACAGCAGACGGCCGGTCCAGCCATCGATCGTGGGTGCAAGCGTCGATCGTGCAGGCGGGAGCGGCATGACGATCGGCGTGGGCGAAGAGGCTAGACGTTGAACAGGAAGTTCAGCACGTCGCCGTCCTTGACGACGTAGTCCTTGCCCTCGGCGCGCATTCGACCCGAATCCTTCGCTCCGTGCTCGCCGCCGTAGGCGATGAAGTCGTCATAGGCGATCGTCTGGGCGCGGATAAAGCCGCGCTCGAAATCGGTGTGGATGACGCCGGCGGCCTGCGGTGCCGTGTCGCCGATGTGGATGGTCCAGGCGCGCACTTCCTTGACGCCGGCGGTGAAGTAGGTCTGCAGGCCGAGCAGCGAGAACGCGGCGCGGATCAGGCGGGCCAGGCCCGACTCGGTCTGGCCCATCTCCGCCAGGAACATCTGCTTGTCGGCGTCGTCCATGTCGGCGAGCTCGGCCTCGGTCTTCGCCGAGATCGCGACCACCGGCGCATGCTGGCGCGCCGCGACCTCGCGCAGGCGGTCGAGATGCGGGTTGTTCTCGAAGCCGTTCTCGGCGACGTTGGCGACGAACATCGCCGGCTTGGCCGTGATGAGGCAGAGCGGCTTCAGCACCGCCAGCTCTTCCTTGCTGAAGGCGATCGATCGAACCGGGCGGGCGTCGTCGAGCGCGGCGTTGCATTTCTCGAGCACATCGACCAGGCGCTTGGCTTCCTTGTCGTTACCGGACTTGGCAGCCTTGATCGAGCGCGCCAGGGTCTTCTCGACGGTCGACAGGTCGGCCAGGCAAAGCTCGGTCTGGATGACCTCGATGTCGGCCACCGGGTCGACCTTGCCGGCCACGTGGATCACGTTCTCGTCGTCGAAGCAGCGCACCACGTTGACGATCGCGTCGGTCTCGCGCACGTGGGCGAGAAACTGGTTGCCGAGGCCTTCGCCCTTCGACGCGCCGGCGACCAGGCCGGCGATGTCGACGAACTCGACGATCGCCGGAACGATGCGCTCCGGCTTGACGATCGCGGCCAGCTTGTCGAGGCGCGGGTCGGGCAGCTCGACGATGCCGACGTTGGGCTCGATCGTGCAGAACGGATAGTTCTCGGCCGCGAT
>JALYSL010000259.1 GCA_030854825.1 Pseudomonadota bacterium | reverse complement strand
ATCTCGGTCGGTGGCATCACGGTGGCGGCGCTCGTCGCGGTCAACGCGGTCGGCGATGTGATCGATCCGGCAAACGGCCGCATCGTCGCCGGCGCGCGTGCCGACGGCGACGCCGGCTTCCTGGACCAGATGGCAACCCTGCGACGCGGCGAGTGGCCGGGCTCGCTGCAACTGCAACCGGCGGCGGCGACGACGCTCGCGATCGTCGCCACCGACGCCAGCCTGACCAAGGCCGAGGCGACCAAGGTCGCGCAGATGGCGCACGACGGCCTGGCCCGCAGCATCCGACCGATCCACACGATGAGCGACGGCGACGTCGTCTTCGCGCTGGCCACGGGCAAGAGCAACGCGCCGGCGCACACCACGCTGGTGGGTGCGCTGGCGGCCGAGGTGCTCGCCGACGCGGTGCTGCGCGCCGTGCGCGCCGCGACATCGTTGCGGGCCGAAGGATTGCCGGCACTGGTCGCCGCGCGCGACTTGGCGGCGTCGACCGATCGACACAACCCATGACACAAGGAACGAGGTATCCATGAATCACTTTTCGCCGAGCTCGATGTCCAGGCGCCGTCTTCTTCTCGCCGCCGCGGCGTCGGGCGCGGCGCCGCTTGTCGCTTGCGCCACCGCGCCGAGCCTCGACGCGACGCCGCCGATCGTCTTCGTGCACGGCAACGGCGACACGGCGTCGATCTGGATGACGACGATATGGCGCTTTGAATCGAACGGCTGGCCGCGCGAGCGCCTGCACGCGATCGACATGCCGTATCCGAACGCACGTGCCGACGACGCCAAGACGCAGCCCGGAAGCAGCTCGACGGCCGAGCAAATGGCCTACCTCGCCGCCGAGGTGAAGAAGGTGCTCGCCGCGACTGGCGCGTCGAAGGTCGACCTGGTCGGCATTTCGCGCGGCGGCTATCCGATCCGCAACTTCGTCGCCAACGGCGGCGGCGCCGGGCTCGTCTCCTCGATCGTGCTCTGCGGCGTGCCGAACCACGGCGTCTGGGCGCACAACAACTTCCTACCGGGCAGCGAGTTCAACGGCGTCGGCCCGTTCCTGAGCGGCCTCAATGCGCCGCGAGGTCCCGACGGCAACGAAGTCGTTCCCCGGATCCGCTGGATGACAATTCGCTCCGACAACTTCGATCGTTACGCACAGCCTTCGCAGGGAGGGGCCGCCACGCACGTTGGATTCGACGGACCGGCTTTGAAGGGTGCGGAGAACGTTGTCATCGCCGGCCTCGATCATCGCGAGACGGCGTTCAGCCCGAAGGCCTTTGCCGAGATGTATCGGTTCCTCGCCGGCAAGCCGGCGGCCACGACCGGCGTCGTCGCCGAGTCGACGGTCGTGCTCGACGGCATCGTCAGCGGCCTGGGGCTGGGCAACGCGCAGGGCACTTACGTGACCAACCTGCCTCTCGTCGGCGCGACCCTCGGAGTGTTCACTACGAATCCGGATACCGGCGAGCGCATGGGCAACGCCAAGTACCAGAAGACCATCGCCGGTGACGGCCACTGGGGCCCGTTTCGCGCCGACGGCACGGCCGACTACGAATTCGTCGTTGCCGCGAACGGTTACGCGGTCACGCACATCTACCGCTCGCCTTTCCTGCGTTCTTCCGACATCGTCAACATGCATCCCGAGCGCCTGGCCGATGCCGATCGCGACGCCACGTCGTTGGTGCTTTTCAACCGCATGCGCGGTTACTTCGCACCGGCGCGCGACCACATCGTCCTCGACGGCGTCAGCCCTCCGGCAGGAATTCCCGGCGGCCCGCCCACCGTGTCGTTGACACGCCTGAAAGTCGCAGGCGGCGGCAGCCGCCCCATCGTCGGCGAGTTCAACGGCGAGCGCATCGTCGGCCGCACCTGGCCGGCCGCCGACAACCAGGTCGTCGTGCTCGACCTCACCAGCTGACGGGTGAAGCTCTCCCAGTTGCTCTTCAGCCAGGGCTTCGGCACGCGACGCGAGTGCGAGGCCCTGCTCTTCTCGGAGCAGGTGCAGATCGACGGCGAGGTGCGTGACGATCCCGACCACGAGGTGGTCGCCGAAGGCCTGCACTTCGTCGTGCAGGGCATCGCCTGGACCTATCGCGAGCGGGCGCTGCTCGTGCTGAACAAGCCGGCCCACTACGAGTGCTCGCAAAAGCCGAAGCACCACCTCAGCGTCTACACGCTCCTGCCGGCGCAGCTGTGCCGGCGCGGCGTGCAGGCGATCGGCCGGCTCGACGAAGACACCACCGGCGTGCTCCTGTTCACCGACAACGGCACGCTGATCCACCAGCTCACGTCGCCGAAGCGGCACGTCGCCAAGATCTACGAGGTGCGCTGCAAGCATCCGGTCGATGCGGCACAGGTCGGGCAGCTCTTGAAGGGCGTGGTCCTGCACGACGACAACGAAACGGTCGTCGCCGACGCCTGCGAAGCGGTCGGGCCCGACGCCCTCCGGCTGACGCTCGTCGAAGGCAAGTACCACCAGGTCAAGCGGATGGTCGCGGCAGCGGGCAACCGGGTCGAAGAGCTGCATCGTTCCGAATTCGGCGGCGTGCGCGTCAACGACCTCGCCAGCGGCGCTTGGCGCTGGCTGTCGGCGGCCGAGGAAGAGGCGCTGCAGGCGAAAGGCGCGCGCCGATAATCGATGCCCATGCGCATCTTTCGCGGCCCGCGACACCTCGAGCTCGCGAAACGTTGTGCGCTGACGATCGGCAACTTCGACGGCGTGCACCGCGGCCACCAGGCGATGCTGGCCCTGCTCGTCTCGGAGGCCGCGCATCGTGGCCTGGCGCCGACGGTCATGACCTTCGAGCCGAATCCGCGCGACTACTTCGCCGCGCTCGCCGGCAAGCCGGAAGGAGCACCGGCACGCATCGCCACCCTGCGCGACAAGCTCGGCGAGCTGGCGCGCTGCGGCATCGAGCAGGCCGTCGTGCTGCGCTTCGACGCCGACTTCGCGGCGCAGCCGCCCGATGCCTTCATCCGCAACGTGCTGGTCGACGGGCTCGGCGCGCGCTACGTGCTCGTCGGCGACGACTTCCGCTTCGGCGCCCGGCGCGCCGGCGACTACGCCATGCTCGATGACGCCGGCACAGCGCAAGGCTTCGACGTCGCCCGCATGATGAGCTACGAGGTGCACGGCGAGCGCGTCTCGAGCTCGGCCGTGCGCGCCGCGCTCGCCGGCGGCGACATGAAGCAGGCCGAGTCACTGCTCGGCCGGCCGTACAGCATCAGCGGCCACGTCATCCACGGCGCCAAGCTCGGCCGCACACTCGGCGAGAGCACGCGCCATCGCGGCGACGGCTTTCGCACGCTCAATGTCCGCTTTCGCCACCCGCGCCCGGCCGCCATGGGCATCTTCGTCGTCCGGGTGCATGGCCTGGGCGATGCGCCGCTCGAAGGCGTCGCCAGCCTCGGCCGCCGGCCGACGGTCGACGAGAGCGGCCGGGTCCTGCTCGAAAGCCACGTTCTCGATTGGCCCGCGAGCCTCGGCGCCGAGGGGGGCTACGGTAAACTCGTCCGCGTGGAACTGCTCTCCAAACTTCGCGACGAAGCCCGCTACGACTCGCTCGCCACCCTCGCTGCCGCCATTCGGCGCGACCGTGACGATGCGCGCGCCTGGCTTGCCGCCGAGTCGCGAGC
>JALYSL010000254.1 GCA_030854825.1 Pseudomonadota bacterium | reverse complement strand
CTGGCTCGACCGTGCGCCGCAGGCGAGCTTCGTGGTCACCAGCCGCGAGCGCCTGCAGCTTCCCGGTGAGGTGGTCGAAGCGGTCGAGCCGCTCGACCTCGAGAACGAAGCCGTGAAGCTGTTCGTGACCCGCGCACAGGCGCAGCGCGGCGACTTCGCGGTCGAGGAAGGCAACCGTGCCGCGGTGCTCGAAATCGTGCGGCTGCTCGATGGCCTGCCGCTGGCCATCGAGCTGGCCGCGGCGCGCGTGCGTGCGCTGTCGCCGGCTCAGATCGTGCAACGCCTGGCGAATCGCTTCTCGCTGCTCGCCGGTGCGCGCGGCCCGGCCGCACGGCAGGCGACCTTGCGCGCGGCCATCGACTGGTCCTGGGACCTGCTTGCGCCCTGGGAGAAGGCCGCGCTGGCCCAGTGCTCGGTGTTCGAGGGTGGCTTTACGCTGACATCCGGCGAAGCAGTCCTGACGCTGGCGTCATGGCCGGAGGCGCCGCCGGTGCTCGACGTCGTGCAGGCACTGGTCGACAAGAGCCTGCTGCGGGCGTGGGTCGTGAATGGCACATCTCGGCTGGACATCGAGGAGCCTCACTTCGGCATGTACCTGAGCATTTACGAATATGCCGCCGAGCGGCTGCGCGAAAGCAAGGTCATCACCGAAACGCAGACCCAGGCGCGGCACGCACGCCACTTTGCCGCCTTCGGCAGCGAGCAGGCGATCGAATCACTGTCGCGCCACGGCGGTGTCCTTCGCCGACAAGCGCTGGCGCGCGAGACCGACAACCTGATGACCGCCTGCCGGCGTGCGCTGGCCCTGGACGACCCCGACAGCGCCGTGGCCGCGTACCGGGCCGCCTGGGAAGTGTTGAACATCCAGGGCCCGTTCGTCGTCGGCGTGCAGCTCGGCGAGGCGATCCTCGCCGCTGCAGGCGCCAGCGCCAGCGCAAGTGCCGGCCTGGTCCTGCAGCAGACTCTGGGTCTGGCACTCTGGCGCAACGGACGCACCGAAGAAGCTCGCGCGCACCTCGAGCAGGCGCTCGTGCTCGCCCGGCAACAGATCGACGCCCGCAGCGAAGCGGCGGCGCTCGGTGCCCTGGGCAACATGCATTGGAGTCTGGGCTCGATCCCGGAGGCGCTCGCGCCGATGCAGGCGGCACAGACGCTGCAGGTGGCCGCTGGCGACCGTGTCGGGCAAGGCATCACGCTCGGTCGCATCGGCAACGTGCACATGCGCGACGGCCAGCTCGCAGCCGCACGCTCCGCCTACGAACAGGCGCTCGCGATCCACATCGAGGTCGGCAACCGCTTTGCCGAAGGCGGCGCGCGCAGCAACCTCGGCGGCGCGCTCTACGAACTCGGTGATCGCGCGCTGGCCACGGAAAGCTGCCTGCAGGGCCTGGCGGTGCATCGCGAGGTCGGCGATCACCGCGCCGAAGCGAGTTCTCTTGCCAACCTGGGGCTGCTGTTCACGGACCAGGATCGGTTCGAGGAGGCCGTCACGCATTTCGAGCAGGCCCTGGCCAGCAATCGGCACCTCGGCGACCGCCTGGGTGAAGTCAACAGTCTCAGCGGCCTGGCCTACGCGCACCAACGAGCCGGGCGCCCCGGCGACGCGCTGCCGGCCTGCGAAACGGGCCTCGCGCTGGCCACGGAGCTGGGGGATCGCTGGTACCGCGGCACCTTCCTGTGCCAGCTCGGTGAGGCGTTGCTCGGCGTCGGACGCCGGCACGAAGCCTCGCGGGCGCTCGACGAAAGCGTGGCCTTGCTGCGCGAGGCCGGCGCGCAGCTTCAGCTGGCCAAGTCGTTGTGCGTGCGCGGCATGCTCGAGACGGCCGAACAACAGGACGATCAGGCCCGTCGCACGCTCGCCGAAACCGAGGCGATCGCGAGCGCCGTCCATGCCGGCGCCGACTCCGATCTCGGTCGCAGCCTGACCCGGCTGCGAAAGGCGATCGGCTGAATCGGCTCAGGCGCGGCGGTCGCCGCTCACCCGTGCTCCTTCGGGTCCGGCGCACTCTGCCGTATCGATGATGGGTCCCCAGCGCCGGCGCGCGCAGCGCATCGGCCTTCTGTAC
>JALYSL010000244.1 GCA_030854825.1 Pseudomonadota bacterium | reverse complement strand
ACGAGCCGGGCCGCCGGAGCAATGCCGGACGCGTCGGCACAGCCGGCGAGGGCGATCACGATCGTCGACGTAAGCGCGATGACGATCGTAGTGATCGTGCGCACCACCGCCTTGGCGCGTTCTCTCGAAGCGGGGCGGCAACGGTTCATGGCAACTCCTTGGCAGCGCTGGCCTCGGCGTTGGTCAGCATGCGCTGCAGAAAACCCTTCAATTGCGTCCATTCGGTCTTGGAAAATCCGGAAAGCAGCTCGTTCATCACCTGGGCCAGCTCGACCGGCACCCGATCGGCCGCCTCGCCACCCTCTTCGGTCAGCTCGATGTTGACGACGCGGCGGTCGTCGGTCGAACGGAGTCGCTTGCAAAAGCCCTTGCCTTCGAGCCGGTCGAGCAGGCGCGTCATCGCCCCGGGATCCATCTGCAGTTCGCGTGCCAGCTCGGCTACCGTCGACGCCCGGCTGCTCCGCAGCATGAAAAGAGGGCCCCATTGCGCATGCGTGATGCCCTGCGGCTCGAGCCGCTTGTCGGCCGCATGGGCGATGCTCATGAGCACTCGCTTCATCAGGTAGCCGACGCTCTCGTCGGCGCAATAGCCTTCGGCACGATAGAAGTTTGCGGGTGTCGGCGTTCTTGACATGAGGGAGAATATACGTGCTCAGGCAATGAATGTCAAGGCTTTCAATGCAGATGCTTTGTTTGCTTGTGCTTTCTTTGCGAAGGCTTCCTTTTCCCTCGGCGTGCCTGCACTCGCTGGCCTAAACTTTGTCGATGCCCCCTGCCTCGACGAGATCTCCCCCACCGGCCCGCAATGTGCGTTCGCTGGCCGGCCTGTTGCCGTTCCTGCGCCCGTACCGCGGCCGCATTGTCGCCGCCGCGCTATTTCTAGTGCTCGCCGCGGCGAGCACGCTCGTCTTCCCGGTCGCCCTGCGCGGCCTCATCGATCACGGCCTCGTCAGCAGCGACCCGGGCTCGCGCCTGATGGCGTTGCGCGAGCACTTCTTCGCCCTGTTCGCAGTCGGCGTCGCGCTCGCGATTTTTTCGGCCGGGCGCTTCTACATGGTGAGTTGGCTCGGCGAGCGCGTCACCGCCGACCTGCGCAATGCCGTCTACGCCCACGTCGTGCGGCAAAGTCCCGAGTTCTTCGAGACGACGCAGACCGGCGAGGTCCTGTCGCGGCTGACGACCGACACGACGCTGGTGCAGACCGTCGTCGGCTCGAGCCTCTCGATGGGCCTGCGCAACACGGTCATGGGCATCGGCGCGATGGCGATGTTGATCATCACCAACCCGGTCGTCATGACGCAGGTGTTCGGCATCCTCGTCCTGGTCGTGCTCCCTTCGCTCTACTTCGGCCGGCGCGTGCAGCGACTGTCGCGGGCCAGCCAGGATCGAATCGCCGATTCCAGCGCGATCGCCGCCGAGGTGCTGAATGCGGTGCCGGTGGTGCAGAGCTATATCCAGGAAGAGCGCGAAGCGACGCGCTTCACGGCGTCGACCGAGCGCGCGTTCGTCACCGCCGTCCGGCGCACGACGATGCGCTCGTTCCTGGTCGCCTTCATCATCGGCGCCACTTTCGGCGCCCTGCTCTGGGGCCTGTATCAGGGCACGCAGGCAGTCATCCGCGGCGACATCAGCGCCGGCCACCTCGGCGAGACGGTCGTCTACGTGATCATCCTGGTCAGCAGCGTCGCGGTGCTCTCGGAGGTCTACGGCGAATTGCTGCGCGCCGCCGGCGCGACCGAACGGCTGATGGAATTGCTGCAGTTGCAGTCGCCGGTCGTCTCGCCGGCCTCGCCCGAGCCGATGAGCGCGTCGAGCGGTGGCGCTTCGGTGCGTCTCGAGGACGTGACCTTCCGCTATCCGTCGCGGCCACTGCACCCCACGCTCGCCGGCTTCAGCCTTGCCGTCGAACCCGGCGAGACGGTGGCGCTGGTCGGCCCGAGCGGCGCCGGCAAAAGCACCGTGTTTCAGCTGATCCTGCGCTTCTACGATGTCGAATCGGGCGCCGTGCTGGTCGACGGCACGCGGGTCGACCGCGTTGCGCTCGAGGCCCTGCGCTCGCGCATCGGCATCGTTCCGCAGGACAGCGTCATCTTTTCCGCCGACGCGATGGAAAACATCCGCTACGGCCGGCCGGAGGCGAACGATGCCGAGGTCGTCGCCGCCGCCACAGCGGCCTACGCGCACGACTTCATCGCCGCCTTGCCCGAAGGCTACAAGACCTTTCTCGGCGAGCGCGGCGTACGCCTGTCGGGCGGTCAGCGGCAGCGCATCTCGATCGCCCGGGCGATGCTGAAAAACCCGCCGCTCCTTCTTCTCGACGAGGCGACCAGCGCGCTCGATGCCGAAGGCGAACGCATGGTGCAGGCGGCGCTGGAGTCGGCGATGCGCCATCGCACGACCATCGTCATCGCCCATCGGCTCTCGACCGTGCAGCGCGCCGATCGCATCGTCGTGCTCGAGGCCGGCGAGATCGTCGAGACCGGAACCCATGCCGAGCTCGTCGCTTCGGGCGGCCTCTACTCGCGATTGGCGGCGTTGCAGTTCGATCGCTGAGACGCCAGGCCGAGGGGAGGACGCCGGTCCCCGACTATGGGGATGGCGCGCGCAAAGGCCGTCTCGATGGGACGTCGCGTCAAGAAAACCGCAGACGAAGATAATCGCGACGATGCAAGCGCCCGATCAATCTGCCTCCGCCGAGCACCCCAGTCGTTCGCAATACGAAGACTTGATGCGCCACGTGCGCGACCACGGCATCGTCAAACACGACCGCACCGGCACCGGCACGAAGAGCGTCTTCGGCCACCAGATGCGCTTCGACCTGCGCGAGGGCTTTCCGCTCGTGACGACGAAGAAGGTCCACCTGCGCTCCATCATCCTCGAGCTGCTCTGGTTCCTGCGCGGCGACGGCAACGCGCGCTGGTTGCAGGAACGAAACGTCACGATCTGGGACGAGTGGGCGAGCGAGAACGGCGACCTCGGCCCGGTCTATGGCGTGCAGTGGCGTTCCTGGCCGATGCCGGACGGCGGCAGCATCGACCAGATCGCCCGCGTCGTGCAGCAGCTTCGCACCGACCCCGATTCGCGGCGGATCATCGTCAGCGCCTGGAACGTTGCCGCCCTGCCCGACATGGCGCTCCTGCCGTGCCACGCACTGTTCCAGTTCTACGTGGCGCCGGCGAGCGCGCCGGGCCAACGTGGCCGACTGAGCTGCCAGCTCTACCAGCGCAGTGCCGACATCTTTCTCGGCGTGCCGTTCAACATCGCCAGCTACGCGCTGCTCACCCACATGCTGGCCCAGCAGTGCGACCTGGAAGTGGGCGACTTCATCTGGACCGGCGGCGATTGCCATCTCTACGCCAACCACGCCGAGCAGGTCGAGCTGCAGCTGGCGCGGCCACCCTATCCCTACCCGACCCTGCAGATCGGCCGGCGCCCGACGTCGATCTTCGACTACGCGTTCGAAGACTTCTCCGTCGTCGGCTACCAGCATCATCCGGCGATCAAGGCGCCGGTCGCCGTCTGAGGCGTCTTCGCGGCCACCGAGCGTGGCGCAATTCACTACGTGAGCGCGCCACGCTCGGGCGCGCCGCGCTAAAGTCACGAAATGTCGACCAACTACCTTGCGCCGACGGCTGCCGAGCTCGAACGCGAGTGGGGCCTGAGCATCGCCGACGACTGGCAAACCGACATCGGCCCGGGCGACAACGCGCCCATCATCCGCCGCTACGGCATCGGCGCGGCAGCCCAGCGCGAGGCCGTCGTGGCCCGCTTCGGATTGCTGCCGGCCTCGGCCAAGACAGCGCGGCCGGCCGCCTCCACCATCAACGCCCGCACCGAGACGGCCTCGACGCGCGGCTCATTCAAGGCCGCCTGGGCCGGGCGCCAGTGGTGCATCGTGCCGGCTCAGTGCTTCTACGTGCCTTACTACGCCGATGGCGCCAAGCGCTCCGAACGCTGGCGCATTCGCCGCACCGACCGCTCGCCGCTGAGCATTGCCGGCCTCTGGGACCGCTGGGTCGGTAACAACGGCGAGGCCATCATCAGCTTCTCGATCCTGACACTCAACTGCGACCTGCATCCGCTGCTGGCGCGCTTTCAGCGTTCGCACAGCGACAAGGGCGAGCCGAACGAGAAGCGCACACCGGTGCTACTGGCCGAAGAAGACTTCGACGCCTGGCTCGACTCATCGCCCAGTCGCGCGCCGGTGTACTTCGGTACGTTCGGCAAGGACGATCTCGAGGCCGAACCGGCCCCGGCCGCCGCCCATGCGCGCCGCTCGACGCTTCTGATGCCGCTCGACACCGCCGTGTCGGAGCTCTGAAGCCGGGCTGATCTTTCCGCGCCTGGAGCGCGGCCGCCATCGACGCTGGCAACCGGTGTCCGGTGGCGCAGGCGGCGAGGGTCGACACCGCAGAGACGCCGGCCCGAAGGACGAGTTGGCGGCGCGACAGCGAAGGCATGTGCCGATCTCAATTCGGCGTGAGGCCTCGATCGCGATTGCCGTGCGGCGCGTCCGGGTTCGCCAGCCACATCAGCACACCGAACGCCGTCATGCCCAGCGCCGCCGATATCCAGAGCGCGCCGGTCGACCAGCGTGCCAGCATCAGGCCGAACAGCCAGGGCGCAAGGGCCTGGCCGATCCGGGCCGGAAACGTCAGGAAGCCTTGCCGCAGGCCATAGCCTCGTGCGCCGAAGAAGACGAGCGGCAACGTGCCCTTGGCAATCGTCAGGATGCCGTTGCCGGCGCCATGAAGCACGGCGAACACGGCGGCGGCGGGCGCGCCGAAAACCAGCAGCAGCGTGGCGCCGAGTGGATGCATCAACGCCGCCAGTCGCGCCGAAAGGAGCGGATGAACTCGCCGCAGCAGCCCGAACTCGAGCAGCCGCCCGGCGACTTGCGCCGGGCCGACCAAGGCGCCGATCGCCACCGCGCCGGCCACCGTCACGCCACTCCTTTCGAGCAGGCCCGGCAGATGCGCAGCCATCGCAGTGCTGATGAACCAGGTCAGCGCAAAGACGATGGCGAGGAGCGACGCGGCGCCCTTCGGGGCCACCGGTTCGGCCTCCTCGCGGCCACTCTGCGCATTCGAAAGAGGGGCGGCAACGGCCGTGCGACATGCGTTCGGAAGCGACGCGTTCAAGGGCGCGCCCAGCAGCAGATGCAGCGCGGCCCAGACGAAGCAAGCGCCCCGCCAGCCGATGTGCGATTCGAGGTACGCCGACAACGGCCAGCCCACGGTGCTGGCAAAGCCGGCGATCAGCGTGATGCCCGTGATCGCACCGCGCGAGTCGCGGCCGTAGAGGCGGACCAGCATGGCGAAGGCGGCTTCGTACAAGCCGCTGCCCATGCCGATGCCGAGCACCACCCAGGCCGTGAACAGGCTCCACGGTCCTTGCGCCGCGCCCAGGCCAGCCAGGCCAAGCGCGAAGACCCCGTTCGTCGCCACCAGAACGAGGCGGCCGCCGTGTCGATCGATCATGCGCCCGGCCAGCGGGCCGAGCACCGCGGACACGAGCAGCGCCACCGAGAAGGCCGCGAAAATGGTCGAGGTGGCCACGCCGAGCTCTCGGGCCATCGGCCCGGCCAGCATCGCCGGCAGGTAGTACGACGACGCCCAGGCCAGCGTCTGCGCCGTGCCGAGCGCGGCCACGGTGCCGACCTGGCGGTTCACTCCAGCAGCTTCAGTCGCTGCACCTTGCCCGACGGGCCGCGCGGCAGCGACGCAACGAAACGGAAGGTCTTCGGCGTCTTGAATTTGCCGAGCCGCGCGACGCAGAATTCACGCAGCTCGTCGTCGCTGCAGCTCACGCTGTCGCGCAGCACGACGCAGGCCAGGATCTCCTGCCCGTAGTGCCGATCCGGGATGCCTACTGCCGCCGCTTCGAGGACCGCCGGATGGGCGAGCAGCACTTCGTCGATCTCGCGCGGCGCGATGTTCTCGCCGCCCTTGATGATCAGCTCCTTGATGCGGCCGGTGACGAAGAAGAAGCCGTCGGCATCGCGGTGGCCGAGGTCGCCGGTGCGCAGCCAGCCGTCGGCCGTGAAGCTGGCCCGGGTCGCCTCGTCGTTCTTGTAGTAGCCGCGCATGACGTGCGGGCCGCGGATGACGATCTCGCCGGTATGACCGTCGCCGACCGGTGCCAGCAACGCATCGACGACCTGCGCTTCGCCACCCGAAGCGCGGCCAACCGAGCCCACCTTGCGATGCTCCGGTGCCAGCGGATTGGAGAACGACGGCGCCACGGTTTCGGTGAGGCCCATCGTCTCGACGATGCCGATGCCGAACTTCGCTTCGAAGGCACGGTGATGCTCGGGCGGCAGTGCCGCCGACGCCGATCGGCAGAAGCGGATGCGCGCCAGGCTCGCGCGCGGCGGCGTTTCGCCCTCGAGCAGGTAGGAGATGATCGTCGGCACGACGTTGAGCCAGGTGCAGCGCAAGCCGACCGCCTGGGCCCAGAACTGCGCCGCCGAAAAGCGCGGCGCCACGCCCAAGCTGCCGCCCTGCGCGAGCGGCGCCAGCATCGTCACCGCGAAGGCGTTGATGTGATAGAGCGGCAGCACGGCGAGAACGCGGTCGCCGGAGGCAAGCCCATGCTCGGCGCTGATCGCCGCAGCGTTGGCGGCGAGATTGGCCTGCGTCAGCATCACCCCCTTGGGCACGCCGGTGGTGCCCGAGGTATACATGAGCAGCGCCGTCGCACCGGGTGCCGGCGGTGCCGGCTGACGCTGCGCCGATGGGCGCGGAAAAGCGTCGCGCAAGGCCTCGGCATCACCGTCGGCGGCGATGACGATGACGCGCACTTCACGGCCGATCTCGGCCAGCGCGGCCCGCACGCGTTCTTCCCATTCGGGGGCGACGACGACGAGCCGGCAATCGGAGTGCTCGAACACGTAGCGCATCTGCGCCGGCTGCGACAGCAGGTTGACCGGGTTGACGCAGAAGCCGGCGTGCATGAAGCCGAGCAGCAGGCGCAGCGTCTGCAGGCCGTTCGGCATCACCAGCGAAATGGTGTCGCCCGGTTCGAAGCCGCTTTCTGCCAGCGAAGCGCCGAGCTGCGCACAGGCGTCGCGCAGGCCGGCGTACGTCAGCGTCTGCGACTCATCGACGGCGACCGCGTAGGCCGCCTCGGGCTGCGCCGCGGCGGCGCGCTCGATCAGCTCGAAGACGGTGGCCGCAGGCCCGGTCATAGGGCAACCTCCGCGCTACGCGCTCCGGTATTCGCCTTGGCAACGGCCCGGCGGCTCATGCCTTGCCGTGGGCGTCGAAGAAGGTACCGAAGATCTCGCGTTCGCTCGGAACGCATTCGGCGATCGGCCGCGAAACGCGCGTGATGTTCAGGTAGTGCCGGTAGTTCATGTTGTCGGAGAAGTTGTTCCGGCCCCAGGTGCCGCAGCCCATCGACAGCGAAAAAGGCAGGCCGTTGTCGAAGCTGCCGCCGGTGGCGATGCAATGTGCCTGGTTGACGATGACGCGCGAGACCGGCAGGTTGAGGCCCAGCTCGAGCGCTCGCTCCTCGCGTGCGGTGTTGAGGCCGACCGAATGACCGGCGCCTTCGTAGGCGTAGATGCGCTCGACGACGCTGCAGGCCGCGGCGAAATCGCGTGCCGAATAGAGCGCCAGCACCGGCGACAGTTTCTCGCCGGAAAAAGGATGCTCATGGCCGACGCCGTCTTCTTCGACCATCAGGATTCGCGGTTGCCGCGCCGCGATCGCCCGCCACGCGTCGCGCTCGGCACCGGGCGTTTCGGCGCCGGCCGTTTCAGCGATCCGCGTCGCGATGGCCGCCGCCGACTGGCCGATCACGGCTTGCGACAGCTTGCCCTGGGGCCACATCACGGTGGCCAGCGTCGCTTTCTGCGCGGCATCGAGAAGCACCGCGCCGCGCTTCTCGAGCGCCGCGATCAGGCCGGCGCGAGCGGAATCGACGACGACGAGACTGTTCTCCGACGAGCAGCTGGTCGCGTTGTCGAAGGTCTTGGAGCGGACGATGCGCTCGGCGGCGGCGGCAACGTCGGCGGTCTCGTCGACGATGCCGGCGACGTTGCCGGCACCGACGCCGAAGGCCGGCGTGCCGCTGGCGTAGGCGGCGCGCACGTTGGCCTGCGATCCGGTCGCGACGACGAGATCGCAGAGCCGCATCAGCTCGGCCGTCGACTTCTTCGTCACCGGCGCCGGCAGCAACTGCACCAGGTCGCGGGCCAGCTGCGGCGCCATGCCGGCGCGCTCGAGCTGAGTGTGGATGTGGCCGATCAGCCGTTCGCAGGTGCTCCAGCCTTTCGGCGACGGCGCGACGACGACGGCGTTACGGCCCTTCAGGGCATTGATGATCTTGTTGGCCGGCGTCGCCGCCGGGTTGGTCGACGGCGTGACGGCGCAGACGACGCCCACCGGCCGGGCGATCTCGACGATCCCCTTAGCCTCGTCGATGCTGATCACACCGACCGATTTCGCGCCCTTGAGATCGCGCAACAGGCCGAGCGTCTTGCGCCCGTTCTTGTGCACCTTGTCCTCGACGTCGCCGATGCCGGTGGCCGCCACCGCCAGCTCGGCCAGCTCGCGATTGCGGCCCGGCTCGACGATCGCCCAGCCAGCCGCGGTGACGATGTTGTCGACCTGCTCCTGCGTCGATCGCTCGTAGATTCGCTGCGCCGCCCGCGCGCGCCGAACCAGCGCCTCGATCTCGGCGCTCGTCTCTTC
>JALYSL010000203.1 GCA_030854825.1 Pseudomonadota bacterium | reverse complement strand
GCTTGCTGCTGCGGCACGAAGAGGTGCAGCGCACGAACACATTGCTGCACGAGCAACTGGCGGCCATCACTCACGAGCGCGACAACCTTCGCTCGCGCCTGAACGCCGCGCGCAGCCGGATCGACGTGCTGCTCGAGCGGCTGCCGCGCGACCCCGAGGCGTCGAGAAGTGCCACCGACGGCAATGCCGACGCAATCGCCGGCGACGGCGAGCTGAGGAGCGTCGGATGAAGCAGGTCGAAGCGACCATCCTCGGGCAGAGCTACATCCTCGGCTGCCCCGAAGGTGGCGAAACGGCGCTGCTCGAGGCGGTGGCCGCGGTCGATCGCGAGATGAGCGCGATTCGCGACGGCGGCAAGGTCAAAGCACGCGAGCGCATCGCCGTGCTCGCCGCGCTCAATCTCGCCTTCGCGCTCGCCGACCGGCCACACGCCGCCGCGCTCGAAAAACGGGCAGTCGAAAACGGCGCCGCGGGCGGCCATGACGAGATCGCTTCGGTGGATATCGCCGGCCTGATCCGTCGCCTCGACACGGCCCTCGGCGCCGACGGGCAACTGCTCTGAGTACGCGCATTTTTCCGGGCCCGCGGCGTAGAATGAAATCGTCCGTCGCGTTCGCGTGAGCTTTATATTTCCTTGAACCGATGCTCGCAAGAGCAAGGGCTTGGAACATCGCCTGGCAGGTGTGATCGTCTCGCGTCAGACGAACCCGAAACCAGGCTGACCTCGCCCACCTGAACTGCCTGGGTTCAGGAATGCGGTTCACGGTTCGCGGCGGACACCTTTCACTGCATCTACCTCCGCCATGCACTACTGGTTGATGAAGAGCGAGCCGAGCGACGTCTCGGTCGACGACGTCGCGGCAATGCCGAAGCAGACGGTCGCCTGGTACGGCGTTCGCAGCTATCAAGCGCGCAACTACATGGCCCAGGACATGACCGTCGGCGACGGCGTTCTCTTCTATCACTCGTCGTGCCCTGAGCCGGGCATCGTCGGCATCGCCGAGGTCGCCACCGAGGCCTACCCCGACGCCACGCAGTTCGATCCGAAGAGCAAGTATTTCGACGAGAAGTCGAGCCCGGAAAGCCCGCGCTGGAAGAACGTCGACGTGCATCTCCTCAGGAAGACGCGCCTGTTCGGCCTCGATGCGATGCGCGCCGATCCGGCGCTGGCCGACATGATCGTGCTCCGGCGCGGCAACCGTCTCTCGATCACCCCGGTGAGCGCGGCCGAGTGGCGGCACGTCACGAAGCTGCTCGCCTGAACGGCGATCCGCTTCAGGCTCGGCCGCTGGGCCCGGCCCGGAAGTTGCGCTGCCGGGCCCGGAGACGACAAACGCGATGAGCATCGGCCGCTACATCAAGGAAATCGGCCGTGGCCGCGAAGGCGCGCGATCGCTCGACAGCAGCGAAGCGCACGACCTCATGAGCCAGGTGCTCGACCAGCGCGTCACCGATCTCGAGATCGGCGCCTTCGCGCTGGCCATGCGCATCAAGGGCGAATCGGTGGCTGAGCTGGCGGGCTTTCTCGAGGCGGCGCACGAGCGCTGCATCGCGATCCGCAGCGACGTCCCCGTCGTCGTGCTGCCGTCGTACAACGGCTCGCGCAAGATTCCCAACCTGACCGCGCTGCTGGCCCTGCTGCTGACGCGGGAAGGTATCCGCGTTCTCGTGCATGGGCCGGCGCGCGACCCGTCTCGGGTGACGACCGCCGACGTCTTTCGCGACCTCGGCCTGGCCTGCGCCGAAAGCGCGCGCGAGATCGAAGACGTGTGGAGCCGGCGCGAGCCGGCCTTTGTCCGCACCGACGCGCTGTGCCCGCCGCTGGCGCGCCTGCTCGATGTGCGCAACGTTGTCGGCTTGCGCAATTCGGGCCACACCATCGCCAAGCTGCTGACCGGTTGCCGCAGCAGCCCTTCGCTGCGCGTCATCAACTACACGCATCCGGAGTACGGCACGCGCCTGGTCGAGTTCATTGCTCACACGAGCGCCGACGCGCTGCTCATGCGCGGCACCGAAGGCGAGCCGGTGGCCGACGCGCGGCGGCTGCAGAAGCTCGACGTCTATCTCGCCGGCCAGCACCGTCCGGAGCTCTCCTTGCCCGGCTTGGCGGGCGTTGTCACAGAGATGCCGGTGCTGCCGCGCAGCAGCGACCCAAGCACCACCGCCGGCTACATCCAGTCGATCCTCAGCGGTGCAATGCCGGTGCCGCCGGCCATCGCCGCGCAGGTTCAATGTCTGGCTCGCACCGTGGCCGGGCTCGACCGCACGGTCGTTCACGAAGCCTCGGCCTGAACCCCGCCCCACGCTTCGACGCGGTCATCGTCGGTGCCGGTGCCGCCGGCCTGTTCTGCGCCGCCGAAGCCGGGCAGCTCGGCCTGCGCGTCTTATTGATCGACCATGCCGAGCACGTCGCCGAGAAGATCCGGATCTCGGGTGGCGGCCGCTGCAACTTCACCAACGTCGAGACGAGCCCGGCGCAATTCATATCGCGCAACCCCGACTTCTGCCGCTCGGCGCTGGCCCGCTTCACGCCGCGCGATTTCATCGACCAGGTCGAGCGCCACGGCATCGCCTGGCACGAGAAACACCAGGGCCAGCTGTTCTGCGACGGCTCGAGCCAGCAGATCATCGACATGCTGCTCGCCGAGTGCGCGAAGGGCGGTGTGACGCACTGGCAGCCGTGCGCGGTCGAGAGCATAGACGGCGAGGGCGGCCGATTCGCGCTCGGCACGACGCGCGGCGCGGTGGCCTCGAGCCGGCTCGTCATCGCCACCGGTGGCCTGTCGATCCCGAAGATCGGCGCCAGCGATTTCGGCTATCGCATCGCTCGCCAATTCGGGCACCGGATCGTCGAAACCCGACCGGCCCTGGTGCCGCTGTTGTGGCCGGGCGCCGACGCCGATCGCTTCGCCGCGCTCGCCGGCGTTTCCCTGCCGGTGCGTGTCGGTGCCGGCAGCGGCCCCGGGCACGCCGAATTCGTCGAAGACCTGCTCTTCACGCATCGCGGCCTGAGCGGGCCGGCCGCTCTGCAGATTTCGAGCTACTGGCAGCCGGGTACCGAGATTCGGGTCGATCTCGCGCCCGACGCCGACCTGGCTTTGATGCTGATAGCCGCCAAGCACTCGTCGGCCCGCCAGACCAACGCCGTGCTCGCCGAGTCGCTGCCGCGACGCCTCGTCGACGCGTGGCTCGCCTCGAACCCGGGCCTGCACGAGCGACGGCTGGCTGAGTGCCGCGACCGCGACCTGCTCGACCTCGCCGCCGGCCTGCACGCCTGGCGGCTCGTGCCCTCGGGGACCGAGGGCTACCGCAAGGCCGAGGT
>JALYSL010000201.1 GCA_030854825.1 Pseudomonadota bacterium | reverse complement strand
TTCGGTGGTGGCTGTAGCTCAGTTGGTAGAGTCCAGGATTGTGATTCCTGTTGTCGTGGGTTCGAGCCCCATCAGCCACCCCACTTTCTGAGCGCTGGCACTGGCGCGGATTTCGCGAACGAAAAGGCATGAGGGCAGTGACGCGCTCCGAAGAAGAGCGCTACACGGACTTGCTGCGGCATCTCGCATCCCCCTCTGTCATCGACCCTGAAGGGCTGGTCGAGTCATTCCGCGAAGTGGAGCGGCTCCATTCGATGGGTCACGTCACTGCCGCTCAGCTCGCTGAAGCCAGAGATGCCTACGCGGCGACCATTGACCGGGAGCCTGCACAAGGGCCCCCCAGGTCATCGGAGATTCCCGAGGACGAACGGCAAGCCGCCGGTTCCTGTTCGACGTCTGGCAGGGGTCTTCTTTTCCGAACCTCGGCCCGCTTCGCGAGTAGTCGCCGTCAGTCGTTCGTCATCACCAGCTTGCCGCGCACCTTGCGGCTACCCATGCGGGCATAGGCGGCCGGAAGCTCGCGCATCGGCAGGCGCTGATCGATCACCGGCCTGACCTTGCCTTCGGCATACCAGTGCGCCAACTCGGTCAGCGCCTTGGCGTTGGCTTTCGGCTCGCGTCGCGCGAAATCGCCCCAGAACACACCGACGATGGAGGCGCCTTTCAAGAGGGCGAGGTTGAGCGGCAGCGCCGGAATGCCGCCTTGAGCGAAGCCGACCACGAGATAGCGGCCGCGCCAGGCGATCGAGCGGAACACCGGCTCGGCGAGGTCGCCGCCGACCGGGTCGTAGACGACGTCGGGCCCCTTTCCGTCGGTCAGCTTCTTGAGCTCGTCGCGGATGTGGGCGCTCGTGTAGTTGATGGTCGCGTCGGCGCCGATCGACCGGCATAGCTCGCACTTCTCGTCGCTCGACGCCGCGGCGATAACGCGCGCGCCGACGACCTTGCCGATCTGGATCGCTGCGGTGCCAACGCCGCCCGCCGCCCCGAGAACGAGCAACGTTTCCCCGGCCTTCAACTGTGCCCGGTCGAGCAGGGCGTGATGCGTGGTTCCGTAGGTCAGGATGAACGCGGCCGCGTCGTCGAAGGCAAATCCTTCGGGCAAGGGCATGACCAGCGCCGCGTTGACGCAGGCATGCGTCGCAAAGCCACCGGTGCCGGCGAACGCGGCCACCGCATCGCCGACCTTCAGGTGCTTGACACCGTCACCCACGGCCTCGACGACGCCGGCGTATTCGGAGCCGGGCACAAACGGCAGCGGCGGCTTCATCTGGTACTTGTTCTGGACGATGAGCAGGTCCGGAAAGTTGAGGCTGGCGGCGCGGATCGCGACGCGGACCTCGCCGGCCTTCGGCTCCGGCGTGGGCAGTTCCTGCCATGTCAGCGCCTCGACGCCGATCGGGTTCTCGCAAAGCCATGCGTGCATCGACAACCTTTCTCTTCTGAACGGTCGCACGAGCGCCCGCGAAGCGAAAGATGATACGCAGCGCGGCCCGGGCAGCGCGTCGCCTCCGGGACGACTCCCTACAATCCGTCGATGCGAATCCTGATCGCCAACGACGACGGCTATCTTGCGCCCGGCCTGGCTGCTTTGGTGAGGGCTTGCGAAGGGCTCGGCGAGCTCGACATCGTGGCACCCGAGCAAAACGCCAGCGGAACGTCGAACTCGCTCACGCTCAACCGCGGCCTGTCGGTCTACACCGCCGCCAACGGTCATCGCTACATCAACGGCACGCCTTCCGATTGCGTCCATGTTGCGCTCTCCGGCTTGCTCGAGCATCGCCCCGATCTGGTCGTCTCCGGCATCAACCAGGGCGCGAACATGGGCGACGACACGCTGTACTCGGGAACGGTGGCGGCGGCGATGGAGGGCTTTCTGTTCGGCATTCCGGCCATCGCCTTCTCGCAGGTGCAGAAGGGCTGGGCCGATCTCGAGGCCGCCGCTCGGGTGGCTCGCAGTGTCATCGAGCACGTGCTGCGCGATCCGCCGGCGTCGTCGCACTACCTGCTCAACGTCAACATTCCGAATCGACCCGATGCCGACCTGCTGCCACGGCGAATCACGCGGCTCGGCCGGCGCCACGCCAGCGAGCCGGTGATCCGCCAGGTCAGCCCGCGCGGCGAGACGCTGTTCTGGATCGGGCCGGCCGGCGATGCCCGCGAAGCGGGTCCCGGTACCGATTTCCACGCGACGAGCCATGGCGAGGTCTCGCTCACGCCCTTGCACGTCGATCTCACCGATCACGCCGCGCTGCCGGCGTGGCGGCAATGGGCGGGCAACGCCACCGGATGATGGCAAGCGATCGGCCGCGGTCGAAGTTCCCGCTGCAGCTCGATCGCCTTTCGAGCGCGGCCGCGATCTCGGCGAAGACCGTGCTTCGGCCGCAGCGCGACGTCGCCGCGGCACACGCCGATTCGAGTCGCCAAAAGGCTTCCGCCGGCCTGGGTCTCGATTCGGCCGACGTGCGCCGACGCATGGCCGAGCGCCTGCGCAACGGCGGCGTCGTTCAGCCGCTGGTCATCGCCGCATTCGCGCGCGTGCCACGCCATCTTTTCGTCGACCCGGCGCTGGCGACACAGGCCTACGAGGACACGAGCCTGCCGATCGGCCACGGCCAGACCATCTCGAAGCCTTCAGTGGTCGCACGCATGCTCGAACTGTTGTTCGATGGCGCGAATGCGCGCGTGAAGGGGAACCTAGGTGCCGTTCTGGAGATCGGTACCGGATGCGGATACCAGGCGGCCTTGCTGAGCGAACTCTCCGTTCGAATCATCTCGATGGAGCGTCTCAAACCCCTGCACGACAAGGCGCGCAGCCTGCTTGCACCCACGCGTTCGGACCGCCTGCGTCTCGTCCACGGCGACGGAATGATCGGCCATGCACCAGGCGCACCGTACGACAGCATCATCGCCGCGGCGGGCGGTGCCAGCGTGCCGCAGGCCTGGCTCGATCAGCTCGCGATCGGCGGACGACTCGTCTCGCCGGTGGAGCAGGACGATCGGGGCCAGGCGCTCGTCGTCATCGATCGCCGCGAGGAGGGATTCACCCGGCAGGCGCACGAGGCAGTTCGGTTCGTCCCTCTAAAATCGGGCCTTGCAGGATGAAGAAGAGCGAAGCGGTTTCATGCACGTGATTGAAGTTTCGGCGTTGCGGCTCGTCAAGGCCGCCGCAGCCCTTGCCGCGGCGATGAGTCTTTTCGGATGCGCCAATCCGCCGCACCGCGCACCCGTCGAGGAACGCTCGGCAACGCCGCGCGCGACGGTCGCGGCGGCAAGCCCGGCGCTCGCTCCGGCCTCGGCGGTCGATGCCGGCAAGCCCGTCACCGTCGACAGCGGCCCACGAGCCGGCTTCTATACGGTCAAGCCGGGCGACACGTTGATCCGCATCGGCCTGGAC
>JALYSL010000178.1 GCA_030854825.1 Pseudomonadota bacterium | reverse complement strand
GGTCTGTCGCTCACGTCTGTCGCCCTTCTGGCAGGCAGCCTCACCGCGCTGGCAGCAACCGCCGGTCCGGCGCTCGGCAGCTTCGCCACCGGGCTGCTCGCGTCTCTGCCGGTGATCAGTGCGTCGGTGGCCATGGTCGAGCATGCCGAGGGCGGGCACCGCGCCGCCGCAAACTTTCTGGGCGGCTACGCCTGGGGTCTGTTCGGCAAGGCCGCGTTCGGAGCCGCTTTCGTGCTGCTGGCACCGCGCCTGGGCGCCGCAACGGCATTGGCAGCCGCCTGCGCAATCTCGGGCCTCGTGGCCCTGATCGGGCCGGTTCGTTTGCCTCTCGCGGTCCCTGAGCACCTATGGCATCGTCGGCGCCGGCTGGAGTGACACGATGATTCGGCATTCCCACCTCGCGCAGGGGTCCCTGGCGCAGGATCCTGGGACACACCCGATACCATTCGAGTTCCAAATGGTCGGTTGTACGGGACGCTGCTATGGGCGAAGTTACGCTCTTGATCGAACGCGCGCGCGGTGGAAACCGCGGCGCTTTCGACCGCATCTTCGAGTTGCTCTATCCGGAGCTTCGACAGATCGCGCGTCGACGTCTGTCGCGCAGCGCGCCCGACGGGCTCATCGAGACGACGGCCCTGGTCAACGAGTGCTACCTGAAGTTCGTGCAGCGCGAGAGCCTGACACCGAACGACCGCGCGCACTTCCTCGCCTATTCGGCGACGGTGATGCGTTCGATCATCGTCGACGCGGCCCGGGTGGCCCAGACCGACCGACGTGGCGGCGACGCGGAGCAGATCGCGCTGACGACCGACATGATCGCGTCGCTGCCGGAGCCGGCCGACGAAATCCTCGACGTGCATGCCGCGCTGGAAGAGCTAGGCCGCATCGATGCGAGGTTGGCCCGCGTCGTGGAAATGCGCTATTTCGCCGGCATGGAAGATGCCGAGATCGCCGAAGTGATGGGCGTGTCCAAGCGAACCGTGAGCCGCGATTGGGACAAGGCGCGCCTGTTGCTGGCCCACGCGCTCCGAGGCTGACCCTGGCAAGATTCGGCGGAGTCACGGCGTGACCCCGCTGTCGCCGTTCGCTGCCGAGTGGCCCTCGATCAGCGCCCTTCTCGACGAGGCGCTCAGCCTGCCGGCGTCCGAGCGTTCGAGTTGGCTCGAGGGCCTGATCGGTGAACGCGCTGCGCATCGCGAAGCACTGAGCACTCTGCTGGCGCACGGGCCTGGCGTCGAGACAGATGATTTCCTGCGCGAGATACCCAGGCTGCGCATCGATGCGGAGGACCAGCCGGCCAGTGGCCTCGCCGAGGGCGGCCACGTCGGTGCGTACCGGCTGATCTCGGAGATCGGGCGTGGCGGCATGGGCACGGTGTGGCTTGCCGAGCGCTCGGACGGAACCATGAAGCGGCGCGTCGCGCTCAAGCTGCCCCGCATCGTCTGGGGCGACACGTTCTCGGAGCGGTTGGGGCGCGAGCGCGAGATCCTCGCCACGCTGGAGCATGAGCACATCGCGCGGCTCTACGACGCCGGAGTCGACGCACAGGGGCGACCGTTTCTGGCGATGGAATACGTCGAGGGCGACCCCATCGACACTTACTGCCGCGCGCACACGCTGCCCTTGCGCGAGCGAATCGCGCTGCTGCTGCAGGTGATGGCCGCGGTCGCACATGCGCATGCCAGGCTGGTCGTGCACCGCGATCTGAAGCCCGGCAACATCCTCGTCACGAAGGGCGGGCAGGTGAAGCTGCTCGACTTCGGCATTGCCAAGCTGCTCGAAGGCGATCGAACCCGTCAGACGGCGCTGACCGAACTCGGAGGTCGTGCCCTGACGCTCGACTACGCGAGCCCCGAGCAGATACGCGGCGAGCCGCTGGGCACGGCGAGCGATGTCTACAGCATGGCCGTCGTGGCGTACCAGTTGCTCTCGCAGGCGCGCCCCTATCGCCTGAAGCGCGGCAGCGCGGCCGAGCTGGAGGAAGCGATCGCCGGCGTCGAGCCGCTGCTCGCCAGTGACGCGGCGCCGTCGAAGTCGCTGCGCCGGGAGCTCCGCGGCGACATCGACGCCATCCTGCACCGTGGACTCAAGAAATCAATCGTCGAGCGCTACCCCAGCGTCGACGCCTTCGCGCAGGACTTCGAACGCTATCTGCGCGGCGAGCCGGTGCAGGCCCGGCCCGATAGCGCCGGCTACCGCGCCGACAAGTTCGTTCGACGACACAGCTTCGCCGTGGCGATGAGCGCCGCGTTGTTCGTGGCGATAGTGGCGGGCGGTGGCTTCTCACTGTGGCAGGCGCACGTGGCGAGGCAGCAGGAGCAGCTTGCAATGCTGGAGTCGGAGAAGCAGATCGCCGTGGCCGAGCTGTATCGCGAGACGATGACCCGCCTGGCGTTGCTCGCCAAGGACGAGCCCGCCGAGTTGTCCAGGCCCAATGCCGTGACGGCCCTGCTTCGTCAGCAACTGAAAGACCGTGCGCCGCGCTTTGCCAATCGGCCGGATACGCTCGCGCCGCAGATGCTTGCCGTGATGGTGCAGCTCAGCTTCGGAAACGAGTTCGAGGCGGCGATTGCTGTCGGAAAAGAATATCTGGCGCATCTGAAGGCGCACGGCGCATCGCCCGTTGAAGTCATCCAGGCGTACGAGGGGCTGGGCCGAGCGCTGTACCAGCTGCAACGCTTCGACGAATGCGAGGCGATGCGGCGCGCCGCCGTGGCGTGGGCACCGACGGCGCACGACGGGTTCACCGACCTGGCGCGGCTCGTGGCAATGACGGACCTCGGCAGCATCCTGCGCCTGCGCGGCAAGCGCGCTGAAGCGCTCGCCGTGCTGACCGCAGGCGAAACGCTGGCGGCGCGAAAATTCCCGAACGACACCATGCGCTTCGAGAACCTGCGAATGCTGGCCGCGTTCTGGTTCGGCTTCGACGACGCCCGTGCGCTCCAGGCCATCGAGCAAGCCCAGGAAGGTTATTCGAAGGATGGTGTGAAGGACGGCAGCGCCACTGACGATTTGAAAGCGAACGCGTTGCTCAACTTCGGCGACATTCTGTCCGCTGAAGGACGCGGCGCGGAGGCCGAGACAGCCCTCCGTGCTTCGGAGGATCTCTTTGCACGCATGCACGGCCGCACGAGTGGAAATGCGGTGCGTGCCGTCGGCTCGCTGGCCAACGCCATGGCCCTGCAAGGCGACACGTCGCGCGCCCGGCACCTGCTGGCCGACACGCTGCGCGAAGTTGCTGCCGAACCCGGCGGGCCGGCGGCGGCTCAAGCCCGCGAACTGCGCCGCCGTCGGCTGGACATTGCCTGGCTCAGCGGCGAACCGCCATCGGTGGACGAGCTGTCGGCCGACGAGGTGCGCGCATTCGCCGCGCC
>JALYSL010000157.1 GCA_030854825.1 Pseudomonadota bacterium | reverse complement strand
TTTTCGTCGAGGGCGAAGATGCCGCCGCCGCGCTCGATGCCGAAAGCGAAGACGACGTGCTGGCGCTGGCACCTGCCATCGATCTGCAATCGCTGATCGAAGACGAGCTGTTGCTTGCCTTGCCGCTGATCCCGCGCCACGACGTCTGCCCGGAGCCGCTCGTGCAAGCCGTCGGTGGCGACGTGAAACCGTCTCCCGAAGAGCATCCCTTCGCCGCCCTGGCGGCCCTCAAGCGCGATACCAGCGGCGGCTAAGCCGGCCAGCCGCTCCCATGCTCCGGCTGGGGTGCCACTGCTACAATCTGCGGCTTTTCGTGGCGGCCCGAGGTCTTCGGCTGCAGCCGCGTCGCCCGTGACCGATCGGGCCTCAGGAGAAAACAAATGGCCGTCCAGCAGAACAAGAAGTCGCCGTCGAAGCGCGGCATGCATCGCGCCCACAACGCGCTCGCCAAGCCCGGCATCGCCATCGAGCCCACCACCGGCGAGACGCACTTGCGCCACCACCTCAGCGCCACCGGTTATTACCGCGGCCGCAAGGTGCTCAAGACCAAAGCGGACGCCTGATTCCAGCGCCGCGTGCATCGAGGCGCCATAGCGCCAACGGCTCCTAGGGCTTCGTCGATCACGCATCTCATGGCGGCCCTTCCCGCCCCTCCGATCCGTCTCGCCGTCGATTGCATGGGCGGCGATCATGGCCCGTCGGTCACGCTGCCGGCCTGCCGCGCATTTCTCGCGGCCCACCCCGAAGCGGAGCTGGTGCTGGTCGGCCGCAGCCAGGCGCTCGCGGCTGCCGAAGGCTGGGCCCGCTGCAGCCGCGTCGAAGCGAGCGAAGTGGTCGAGATGACCGATTCGGTCGAGGTGGCGCTGCGTCGCAAGAAGGATTCTTCGCTGCGTGTCGCGGTGAGCCAGGTCAAGCCGATCGAGGGGCGCCCGTCGCTGGCCCAGGCCTGTGTCTCCGCCGGCAATACGGGCGCGCTCATGGCGGTGTCGCGCTACCTCTTGAAGACCACCTTCGGTATCGACCGGCCGGCGATCGCCACGGCCATGCCGAACGAGCGTGATGGTTTCACGACCGTGCTCGACCTCGGCGCCAACGTCGACTGCACGGCCGAGAACCTGCTCCAGTTTGCGGTCATGGGTAGCGCTCTGGTGGCGGCGGTCACGGGCCGCGACGAGCCGAGCGTGGGCCTGCTCAACATCGGCGAAGAAGCGATCAAGGGCGGCGAGACGATCAAGCGTGCCGGCGAGTTGCTGCGCGCCGCGGCGGCGGCCGGGCTCGTCAACTTCCAGGGCAATGTCGAAGGCAACGACATCTTCACCGGCAAGTGCGACATCGTCGTCTGCGACGGCTTCGTCGGCAACGTCGCACTGAAGACTGCCGAAGGGCTGGCCTCGATGCTGACGAGCTTCGCCAAGGAGGAATTCAAGCGCAACGCGCTGACCAGGCTCGCCGCGATCGCGGTGCTGCCGGTTCTGAACCGGCTGCGCCGCCGCGTCGATCATCGGCGCTACAACGGCGCGGCGCTGCTCGGCCTGCGCGGCCTCGTCTTCAAGAGCCACGGCTCGGCCGACGCGTTCGCTTTCGAGCAAGCCCTCAACCGTGCCTACGACGCGGCGCGCAACGGCCTGCTCGATCGCGTCCAGCAACGGATCCAGGCCACGCTGGCGGCCATGCCCGGGGTCACGGACACGGCCGAGATTGCGGCCCGCGTCGCCGCCCATTCCGCATGACGTCGCGTCATTCGCGGATCAGCGGCACCGGCAGCTTCCTGCCGCCGAACCGGGTCAGCAATGCCGCCCTGGCCGAGCGCCTCGCCGCCGACGGCATCGACACCTCCGACGATTGGATCGTCGAGCGCACCGGCATCCGCTTTCGCCATTTCGCCGAACCGACGGTGACTTGCAGCGATCTCGGTGCCGAGGCCGCGCGCCGAGCGCTGGCAGCGGCCGATTGCGACCCGCAGTCGATCGATCTCGTCATCGTCGCCACGTCGACGCCGGACATGGTCTTCCCCTCGGCCGCCTGCATGGTGCAGGAAAAGCTCGGCATGCACGGCTGCGCTGCGTTCGATGTGCAGGCGGTGTGTTCGGGCTTCGTCTATGCGCTGTCGGTGGCCGACGCGATGATCAAGGTCGGCACGGCGACGAAAGCGCTCGTCATCGGCTCTGAAGTTTTCTCGCGCATTCTCGATTTCAAGGATCGATCGACCTGCGTGCTGTTCGGCGACGGCGCCGGTGCCGTGGTTCTCGAAGCGAGCGAAACGCCGGGCATCCTCGCCTCGGAGCTGCACGCCGATGGCCGCTACGTCGGCATCCTCTGCGTGCCCGGAACGGTGTCGGGTGGCAACGTGCTCGGCGATCCGCTGCTCAAGATGGATGGCCCGGCGGTGTTCAAGCTGGCCGTGTCGGTGCTCGACAAAGTGGCCCGTTCGGTGCTCGTCAAGGCCGGCCGCAGCGAGGCCGACATCGACTGGTTGATCCCGCATCAGGCCAACATCCGCATCATGCAGAGCACGGCCAAAAAGCTGAAGCTCGCGCCCGACAAGCTGATCGCTACGGTCGACCGGCATGGCAACACCTCCGCGGCCTCGATCCCTCTCGCTCTCGACGACGCCGTTCGTGCCGGCACGATCGTACGCGGCGATACGGTGATGCTGGAAGGCGTGGGCGGCGGTTTCACCTGGGGCGCCGTCCTCCTCGATTTCTAGCCGATGGTGCCCCCACGCTCACTTCGTTCGAGATGAAATCCTTCGCTATTGTTTTTCCCGGTCAGGGCTCGCAATCCGTCGGCATGCTCGATGCGTGGGGCGATCACACCGCCGTTCGGCAGACGCTCGACGAGGCGTCGGCGGCGCTCGGCACCGACATGGCGCGTCTGATTCGCGAAGGCCCGAAGGAACAGCTCGACCTGACCACGAACACCCAGCCGGTGATGCTGACCGCCGGCGTCGCCTGCTATCGCGCCTGGCTCGCCGAGACGGACATGATGCCCGCGGTCGTCGCCGGCCACTCGCTCGGCGAGTACACGGCGCTCGTCGCCGCGGGAGCGCTGAGCCTCGCCGAAGCCTTGCCGCTGGTCCGCTTTCGCGCCC
>JALYSL010000112.1 GCA_030854825.1 Pseudomonadota bacterium | reverse complement strand
GAACATGAACGACGCCCGGCCTTTCGCCATCGGCTCGGCACTGCCGGACTCGACCTTTCGCATCATCGCGCGCGCCTGCTTTCTCAGCGCCGCGGTCACCTCGCTCGGCGCCGCCGCCATCGTCGCGCTGTCGACGCCGGCGTTGACCAGCAACGCCCGCTTGTGGCTCGTCGGCGCACTCGTGCTCTACGCCGCTCTTGCCCTCTACACGCGCGGCCGGGGTGCTCACCGCTCCGGCGCGCTGCAGCCCTCGCTCTACGCCGCATCGCTCGGCGCGATGCTGCTCACCGCCGCCGCCGCGCTGACGCTGCACGGCGGCTTGCGCGACCCGGCTCTCGGCGTGCTCGGCCTCATCGTCTGTGTCATCTCGGCGGTGTCAAGCCTGCGCGCCGGCATCGTGATGGCGGCATGCGCCATTGCCGAGATCGTCCTGCTCGCCTTCGTCGAGAGTCGCAACCCTGGCGCGGCCGCCTTCGGCGCCGGCGAGCCGCTGCTGATGCTGCTGCTGCGTTGCCTGGTCGTCGGCAGCGGCCTGGCCGCCGGTACATTGATCGCACGCGTGATCTCGCACTACGTGCGCGCCGCCGAGGAACGGGCCGGCCAGGCCAGCGATCTGCTTCGGCTCGCCGCCGACTGGTACTGGGAGCAGGATCGAGATCACCGCTTCACGCAAGTCATCGACGCCAGCGGGCGCATGGATTCGGCACTCGTCGATCTTCGTCTCGGCAAGACGACGTGGGAGCTGAGCGGATCCGGCCTCGACGAAGCGCAACTCGACGCCCACCGCGCCGACCTCGAAGCGCATCGATCCTTTGCCGGCCTGATCATGCGCGGCCGTGACGTCGACGGCCGGGCGCGCGTGCATAGCGTCAGCGGCAGGCCGCGGTTCACGCCCGAAGGTATCTTCGACGGTTACTGGGGCGTCGGCCAGGACGTCACCGACGAAATGCGCACCCAGCGCGCGTTCGCGGCCAGCGAAACGCGCTACCGCGAGCTGTTCGAGCGCTCGCCCTCGCCGCTGTTCCTGCATCGCCACGGCGTTATCTTCGACGCCAACCCGTCGGCGGCGCGCCTGTTCGGCTTCGTCGATGCCGAAGCGATGCGCGGTACCCGCGTCGTCGATCTCCACCCGACCGGCGAGTCGCGCCAGCGGGTCGAGGAGCGCATTCAACGGCTCGAGCGCATGAACGTCGGCGAAGGCGTGCCGGTCAGCGATTTCCAGGCGCACCGCATCGACGGCAAGCGGATCAACGTACAGGCAACGGGTGTTCGCGTCGACTCCGTGGGGGGTCCGGCGACGCTGACGATCCTGTTCGACATCACCGCCCGACTGGCCGCCGAGGCGGCGCTGCGGCGCTCCGAGGCGATGCTCTCGCACCTGTTCGCGACCAGCCCCGACTGCATCACCTTGTCCGAGATCGAGAGCGGCCGCCACACGATGATCAACGCCGCGTTTTCGCAGCTGACGGGCTACGCCGAGAACGAAGTCGTCGGCCGCAGCGCCACCGAGCTCGGTCTCTGGCACGACCTGCGCGACCGAGATCGCCTGCGGGCCGCGATGGAAAGCGGCGACCGCATCGCCGAGATGCCGGCCTCCATCGCAACGCGCTCGGGCCGCGTCGCCTCGGTGCTCATTTCGGCGGCCCGCTTCAGCATGGCCGGCGGCGCCTACATGGTCGTCAACGCCCGCGACGTCACGCTCTCGGAACGCACCCGCCTCGAGCACGCCGCCATTTTCGAGCGCGCATCGATCGGCATTGCGCTGACGCGCAACCGCCGCTTCGTGCATGCCAATCCGCGCTTCGAGGCGGTCTTCGGCTGGTCGACGGGCAGCCTGATCGGCCAGCCCGGCGCGGCGGTCTGGACCGATGACGACGACTATGCCGAGATCGGCCGCCTCGCCGGGCCGCTGCTCTCGGCGGGGCAGCCTTTCGAGACCGAGCGCGAGATGAAGAAACAGGACGGCAGCCGTTTCTGGTGCCGCCTGCTCGGCCAGGCTGTCGATCCGAACCATCCGGGCGGCGGCGGCACGATCTGGATCGCCGACGACGTGACTGAACGGCGCCGACTCGATGCCGCGCTGGCTGCAGCGCGCGACGCGGCCGAAGCGGCGAGCCGGGCCAAGAGCGCGTTCCTCGCCAACACCAGCCACGAGATCCGCACGCCGCTCAATGCCCTGCTCGGCCTGGCCCGGCTCGCGCTCAGCGAAACGATCGACGCGCCGACGCGCAACCACTATCTCGAGCAGATTCTGGCCAGTGCGCAAGGGCTCGAAGGCATCCTGACCGACATCCTCGATTTCTCGAAGATCGAAGCCGGCAAGTTCACCATCGAGTCGAGCCCATTCGACCTGCGCGCCTTGCTGGTCGCGGTGCAGGCGTCGTACCGACCGCCGGCCGACGCGCGCGGGCTGACACTCGATCTTCGGGTCGACGAGCGGCTCGCCACCATCGTCATGGGCGACCCGGTGCGCATCCGGCAGATCCTCGGCAACTTCGTCTCCAACGCGGTCAAGTTCACCGCGCGCGGAAACGTCTGCATCGAGGCGGCGCCGGGCGCATCAGGGGGTGTGCGGCTGGCGGTTGTGGATACCGGCGCCGGCATCGAGCCCGAGCTGCTTCGGCTGCTCTTTCAGCCGTTCTCGCAGGGCGACACCTCGACGACGCGGCGCTTCGGTGGCACCGGCCTGGGCCTGTCGATCTGCCGCCAGCTCGCCGAGCTCATGGGTGGCCAGGCCGGTGTCGAAAGCCGACCCGGCGCAGGCAGCACGTTCTGGGCCGAGCTGCCCCTGCCGCCGGCCATGCTGCAGGGCGAGCTGCTGTCGAGCGAGGCCAGCGACAACGAGCGCCTGCAGCATGCTCGGGTTCTTCTCGTCGAAGACAACCCGGTCAACATGATGATCGCCGCGGCCACGCTGACGCAGTGGGGCGTCGAGGTGTCCGAGGCGCGCGACGGCCGGATGGCGATCGAGGCGGTGCGCGAGGCGGCGCGCAGCGGCCGGCCCTTCGATCTGGTGCTGATGGACGTGCAGATGCCGGTCATGGGCGGCCACGAAGCTGCGATCGAGTTGCGCAAGGCGTGGGGACCCCGAGCGCTGCCGATCATCGCCCTGACGGCGGCAGCACTCGTCTCGGAACGCGACCTGGCGCTGGCCGCCGGCATGAACGATTTCCTGACCAAGCCGATCGATCCGCCGAAATTGCGCCGCACTTTGGCGCAGCATGTGCGGAAGGAACCGGGGAAACAGCCGGTCGACGCCGGCTGAGCAAACACGGGGCGTGGCGCCAAGGACATTGGCAAGCGACACTGCACCCTTCGCGATCAATCGGCGTTCACAGCACCAGCGGCAATTCCCGCAACCGTTTCCCGGTCAGCACGAACAGCGCGTTGGCGAGCGCCGGCGCCAGCGGCGGCGTGCCGATTTCGCCGACACCTCCCGGCGACCGCGTGCTCTCGACGAGGTAGGTCTCGATCAGCGGCGACTGGTCGAGTCGAACGACCGGATAGCTCGGAAAATTCGTCTGCTGAACGACGCCATCGACGAGATCGATGCGTTGATAGAGCGCCGCGGAGAGTCCGAAGATGATGGCCCCTTCCATCTGCTGCGCGACGATCCCCGGGTTGACCACCGTGCCGATATCGGCTGCGCAAACGACCCGATGCACCCGCGGCCGGCCGCCTTCGATCGACGCCTCCACCACCTGGACGACGACGCTGCCGAAGCTCTCGTGCAAGGCGACACCGCGTGCCCGCCCGGGCAGAAGCGGTGCTGACGTGCCGTGCCCCGGCCAGCCGGCCCGCTGGGCGGCGAGCATGAGCACCGCTCGATGGCGAGGCGCGTCGTCGAGCAGAGCCAGGCGATAGGCCAGCGGATCCTGCCTGGCGGCCTGCGCGAGCTCGTCGATGAAGCACTCGTTGAAGAAGGCGTTGTGGGAATGACCCACCGAGCGCCAGTAGCCGATTGGCACGCCGCTCTTCGTCGCGACGTGGGCGATGCGTTGA
>JALYSL010000103.1 GCA_030854825.1 Pseudomonadota bacterium | reverse complement strand
ATCAAGTACGTCGTCGTGCCGGCGATGGCGCGACGCAAGATCGCCGACCCGGTCTTCATGCTGGCGGGCGGCCCGGGGCAGAGCGCGGTCTCGATCGCGGCACAGACGATGCCGCTGTTCTCGCGTCTGAACAATCGCCGCGACATCGTCTTCGTCGACCAGCGCGGCACCGGCGGCTCGGCGCCCTTGGTCTGCAAGGACGAGGACAGTGAGTCGTTGGCCGAGCGCTCGGAGCCCGATCGTCAGCTTCGGCTCGTGGTCCAGTGCAAGGCTGAATTGCTGAAGCTTCCGTACATCAGGAACGAGAGCGATCTCGGCTTCTTCACGACCTCGGTTGCGGTCCAGGATCTCGATGCGGTACGCCGCCAGCTCGGCGCCGGGCGCGTCGATCTGGTCGGCGGTTCCTACGGCAGCCGCGTCGCCCTCGAATATCTGCGCCAGTTTCCGAAGGCGGTTCGGCGCAGCGTCATCGACGGCGTGGCACCGCCTGACATGGCCCTGCCGGCGAGCTTTTCGACCGACAACCAGGCCGCGTTCGACAGCCTCGTCGCAGCCTGCGCAGCCGAGCCGGCGTGTGCCCGCCTGCACCCGTCATTGCGGCTCCATTTCACCGCGCTCCTGCAGAGCTTGCCGCGCGCGGTGAGTGCCGTCCATCCCTTTACCGGACGCGAAGAGAAGTTCACCTTGACCCGCGAGATGGTGCTCGGGGCGGTTCGCGGCGCGCTCTATGCGCCGGCGCTCGCGGCCGCCTTGCCGGAGGCACTGGACGCTGCCGCGCGCGACGATTTCCGCGGCCTGCTCGGTCTCAACACGACCTTGTTCGCCAAGAAATCGGCGCGGCTCGCGACCGGCATGCACCTCTCGGTCGTCTGCGCCGAGGATCTGCCGCGCCTGGCCGCCGCGACCGACAAACCAGGGGCCGATTTCGGGACCGCGTATGCACGCCAGTATGAAAAACTCTGTTCGTCGTGGCCGCGCGGTGTCGTGCCGAGCGCGTTCTACAGCGTGCCGCCGAGCACGTCGCCGGTGCTGGTGCTCAGCGGTGGCCTCGATCCAGTGACGCCGCCGCGGCACGGTGAGCGCGTGGCCCGAGCACTCGGGCCGCTGGCGCGCCACGTCGTCGTCGCCAACGGTGGCCACGGCGTGATGGCGATTGGCTGCATGCGCGATGTCGTCTTTCGCTTCATCGATGCGCCGACCAATACCGGCGCGATCGCGGTGGACGCCAGTTGCGCCGCACGGGTGCCGCGCCCCCCGGCGTTCGAATCGATCGGCACTGCGCTCGGTGCGTCGGAGGCGTCTCGATGATCGAGGTGCGCGGAGTCGCGAAGTCCTTCGTCGTCGCCGCAACCGGCAAACGCGGCCTGGCCGGCTTGGCGGCGTGGGCAAACAAGCGCCAGTCATCTCGCGTCGTGCACGCGGTGCGAGACGTCAGCTTCATTGCGCCGGGCGGCCAGATCACCGGCTTGCTCGGCCCCAACGGCGCCGGCAAGACGACGACCCTGCGCATGCTCGCGGCGCTGGTCACGCCCGACGCCGGCCAGCTCTTCGTCGACGGCATCGACGTCGCCGGCCGACCGCAGGAAGTGCTTGCCCGCATAGGCGTGCTCTCGGATGCGCGCGGCCTCTATCCTCGTCTGACCGCACGCGAGAACATCGTCTACTACGGTGCGTTGCAAGGCATGGAACGCGAAGCGGCCGACGCACGAGCGCAAGATCTGGCGCGGATGTTCGAGATGACGTCCCTGCTCGATCGACGCACGGAGGGCTTCAGTCAGGGCGAGCGCATGAAGACGGCGCTGGTGCGCGCGCTCGTCCACAATCCGGCGAACATCATCCTCGACGAGCCTACCAATGGCCTCGACGTGCTCGCGACGCGCGCCTTGCGCGAGAGCCTGCGCTGGCTGCGCACGCCAGCCGGTGGCGGCAAGTGCATCGTCTTTTCTACCCACATCATGCAGGAGGTGGAGCGGCTCTGCGACAGCGTCGTCGTCATGGTCAATGGCAGTGCCGTCGCCAGCGGTACGGTCGCGGAGTTACTCGAGCGCACCGGCCAGACCGACTTCGAAGAGGCATTCGTGAAGCTCGCGTTCGGCGACGCGGCAGTCTCGCCCGACGGAGGCGGCGCATGAACAAACATCTGGCGGCGGCGGCGATCGTGCTGCGCAAGGAATTGATGGACGCGCTGCGCGATCGGCGCACGTTGCTGACGGTACTGATCTCTTCGGTGCTGATGGGGCCGCTGATCCTCGTGGCCATCTCGGCGCTCGTCGCTTCGTTCGAGGCGCAGGCCGAGCAGCGGGAGGTCTACGTTGCCGGGTTGGCGAACGCGCCCACCCTCAGGAATTTTCTCGAGCGACAGACCTATACCGTCAAGGAGGCTCCGGCCGATTTCGAGGCGGCGCTGCGCGCATCGCGCTTCACCGACCCCGTCGTCGTCGTCCGCCCGGAATTCGAGACGGAGCTGGTTCGTGGTGAATCGCCCATCGTGGAAATCGTTTCCGACAGTGCCAACCAGCGTTCGGAGGCCAGCACCGGCCGCATCGAGCGCTTGCTCTCGGGCTTCGGTCGCGAGCGTGCGGTGCTCCAGCTCGCCCTGCGCGGCGTTGCCGTGCAGTTGCTCCAGCCGATCCAGGTCGAAGAGCGCGATCTGGCAAGCACGCAAACGCGGGCGACGCGGATCACCGGCATGCTGCCCTATTTCGTGATGATGGCGGTGCTATACGGCGCGCTCAATGCTGCTCTCGATACGACGGCCGGCGAACGTGAGCGTGGCTCGCTCGAGCCCTTGCTCATGAATCCGGCGCGGCGCTGGACCATCGTCGTCGGCAAATGGGGCGCGGTGGCGTCGGTGGCAATGCTGATCGCCGTGCTCAGCTCGTTCAGCTTTCTGCCTGGACAGTGGGTGTTGCGCAGCGACACGCTGGCTGCGATGTTTCAGTATGGCATGCGTGAGGCGCTGCTCTTTCTCGTCGTCCTCGTGCCGTTCGCCGCGGCGTTGTCGGCGGTGCTCATGGCGGTGGCTATCCGCTGCAAGACTTTCAAGGAAGCTCAGGCCAGCGCGACCATCGTTCTGCTGGCCACCTCGCTGCTGCCGCTCGTCAACGTCTTCAACCTGGGCAGTGAGGCTGCCTGGCATCTCTGGGTGCCGGCGCTGGCCCAGAACACCCTGATGACGCGGGTGCTCAAGGGCGAGAGCTTCGGTGTCGCCGAGATCGTGATTCCGCTTTTCGTGTGCGTCGCGCTCACCATCGGTGGCCTGTGGTTCGTCGCGCGGATGCTGCGGCATTCGGCGTTGAAATGAACGTGCCGGGCGCCACGGACCTTTCCGGAGTCGACTGGCGCTGGCGGCGCTTCGCAGCGCTCGAGCTTCGCGAGCTGCACCACATCTACGCGGCGCGGCAACGGGTCTTCGCGCTGGAACAGCAGTGCATCTATCTCGATGTCGATGGCTGCGACGAAAACGCTTTCCATCTTGCTGCCTGGTCGACGGTGCAGCGCGAGCCGCTGGCTTACGCGCGCGTGCTCGACCCTGGCGTAAGGTACGACGAAGTGTCGATCGGCCGTGTCATCACGACGGGTGCGGGACGAGGCCGCGGCCTCGGGCGCGAGCTGATGGCTCGCGCCCTCACCCAGGCGGCGGTCGTCTGGCCAGGGCAGGCCATTCGTATTTCGGCTCAGACGCGGCTGGAGCGCTTCTATGAGGCCTTTGGCTTCAAAGTCGTCGGCTCGCCCTATGTCGAAGACGGCATCGATCACACCGAAATGCTTCTGCGCATGCCCAAAACGGTCTGAAGGCGACGGGCTGTCGGAAAAAATACAATTGACTGCTCGCGAGAGCTGCCCATGTTGTATCCCAAGCATTTCGATGTCGTCGTCATCGGCGGCGGCCATGCCGGTACCGAGGCGGCTCTCGTGTCGGCGCGGATGGGCGCGGCCACTCTTCTCCTGACGCATTCGCTCGAGACCTTGGGCCAGATGAGTTGCAATCCGTCCATCGGTGGCATTGGCAAGGGCCATCTCGTTAAGGAAATCGACGCATTGGGCGGCGCGATGGCCGAGGCCGCCGATCAGGCGGGAATTCACTTTCGGATGCTCAATGGGTCGAAAGGTCCTGCGGTGCGCGCCACCCGGGCCCAGGCGGATCGGACGCTTTACCGGGGCGCGATCCGCCGGCGTCTCGAAAGCCAGCCAAATCTCTGGTTGTTTCAAGCCGCATGCGATGACTTGGTGATTCAAGGTGATGCTGTCGTCGGCGTTGTGACGAAAGTGGGCGTCCGCTTTCTTTGCTCCACGGTGATTCTGACGGCCGGCACTTTCTTGAATGGGCGTATCCATGTGGGCCTGCAAAGCCATCCTGGTGGTCGGGCCGGCGACCCGCCTGCAATCACGCTTTCGAGCCGCCTCAAGGAGCTGAAGCTACCGCAAGGGCGGTTGAAGACAGGGACGCCGCCGCGCTTGGATGGCAGGACGATCGACTATTCCAAGCTCGTCGAGCAACCCGGCGACGGGGTGCGTGACGCCGTTGTGGCGGCCGTGCCGGTGTTCAGCTTTCTCGGCGATCCTTCGCAGCATCCAGCGCAGATTTCATGCTGGATCACGGCAACCAACGCGCGCACGCACGAGATCATTCGCGCCGGATTCGCCGAAAGCCCGATGTTCACCGGTCTGATCGATGGCGTCGGGCCGCGCTACTGTCCGAGCATCGAAGACAAGGTGAATCGCTTCGCCGGGAAGGATTCGCACCAGATCTTTCTGGAGCCCGAAGGCCTGTCGACGCAGGAGGTCTACCCGAACGGCATTTCGACCTCACTGCCGTTCCACGTGCAGATAGCTGCCGTGCGCTCCATCGTCGGGCTGGAGAACGCGCACATCCTTCGCCCGGGCTACGCGATCGAGTACGACTACTTCGATCCCCGCGAGCTGAAGCCGACTTTCGAGACGCGGTCGATTCGTGGCTTGTACTTTGCCGGCCAGATCAATGGGACCACCGGCTACGAAGAGGCGGCGGCGCAAGGGTTGCACGCGGGCATCAACGCTGCCCTGGCCGTCCGCGGTGACTCGCCATGGATCCCGGCGCGCTCACAGGCGTACTTGGGTGTGCTGGTCGACGATCTCGTGACCAAGGGAGTGACCGAGCCCTACCGAATGTTCACGAGCCGGGCCGAGTACCGTCTGCTTCTACGTGAAGACAACGCGGACGCGAGACTGACCGAGACGGGGCGCCGACTTGGAACTGTCGGCGACGCGCGTTGGGATTTCTTTCGGCGCAAGCAGGACGCCGTTTCACGTGAAACCAATCGGGCCGCTTCGATTCGATTGGGTCCGGCGGAGCCACACGACAGCTTTCCGGCCTTGGCGCGTGTCTATTCTTTGTGGGAGCTGCTTCGGCGCCCGGGAGTCGACCTTGACCATGTCTGGCGATGGAGCGGCGAAGCCGGTGTTTCACGTGAAACCTTGCGGGAAGAACTGGGTCGGGCGCTCGCCGACCAGGTGATCGAGCAGATCGAAATTGCAGCCCGATATTCGGGTTACATCGGCAAGCAGGAAGAGCAGGTAGCGCGCGCTCTGAATGCCGAAAGTACACGGCTGCCGGATTCGCTCGACTACGGCGGCGTGCGCGCGCTGTCCCATGAAGCGCGGCAAGTGCTGAGCAAGCACCGGCCCGAGACGCTCGGCGCGGCCTCGCGCCTGCCAGGAATCACTCCAGCGACGGTTTCGCTCCTTCTCGTTCACTTGAAAAGGCATCGCCACCTCGCGCCGGCTGCGAATGACAACGAGGCGCTTCGCGCCAACGCTTGAGCGTCGAGCTGATGGCTGGCGATCAGCGCCAACAGCTCAACGACGCCTTGGTCACCATGGTGCGCTCGTTGGATCTGGCCGTGTCGCGGGGGCAAGCATCGGCATTGGTCGACTTCGTCGATTTGCTGGCGCGCTGGAACCGAACCTACAACCTGACCGCGCTTCGAGACCCGGCGACCATGCTCACCCATCATGTCGTCGATTGCCTGGCGGCCGTGGGGCCACTCAGGCGCGAGTTGGCCGGTCAGCAGGGTCATCGGCTTCTCGACGTTGGGAGCGGCGGCGGCCTGCCCGGAATCGTGTTCGCGATCATGGAGCCGGCGTGGGCCGTGACCTGCGTCGACAGTGTCGGCAAGAAGGCGGCGTTCCTGCAACATGCGGGTGCGGCCTTGAAACTTTCCAACCTGCAGGCCGTGCACGCGCGGGTGGAAAGTCTGCCCGCGGCCAACCGCTACGATGCAGTGACATCAAGGGCATTTGCTTCACTTTCTGACTTCACCCGTCTGACCGGCGATGTGCTCGCCGAAGCTGGACTCTGGATGGCGATGAAGGGAAAGATTCCCGCCGATGAGATCGACGCTCTTCCACCGACCGTCCAGGTGTTTCACGTGGAACCTCTTTTCGTACCGTCTTTTCAGGAAAGTAGATGTCTGATCTGGATGAGACCCGTGAAGGAAAAGATAGAGAGTGAGCGCACG
>JALYSL010000081.1 GCA_030854825.1 Pseudomonadota bacterium | reverse complement strand
ATGACCGGCCTTGCGCTCTGGCGCGACGCTCGCATCGCGCCACTCTGCGGCGCTTCGCCGTGGGATCCGATGGCGCGCGGCGCGTTGCTCGTGGAAGGCGACACGCTGGCCTGGATTGGCCCCGAGGCCGACCTGCCGAAGGATCTGGCGCGCCGCGTCACCTCGGAGCACGGCCTGGGCGGCGCGCTTGTCACGCCCGGCCTGATCGACTGCCACACCCATCTCGTCTATGCCGGCCAGCGCGCGCGCGAATTCGAGTTACGGCTGGAAGGCGCGAGCTACGAAGACATCGCGCGCCAGGGCGGCGGCATCCGCTCGACGGTGGCCGCGACCCGGGCCGCCAGCGACGACGAGCTCTTCGTGCTGGCGGCGGCACGGGCGTGGGCGCTGATGGCCGAAGGCGTGACCACCGTCGAGATCAAATCGGGCTACGGCCTCAGCCTGCGCGACGAACGGCGCTGCCTCGCCGTCGCCCGCCGGCTCGGCGCCGAGCTCGACCTGAGCGTGCGCACCACGTGTCTTTCCGCGCACGCCCTGCCGCCCGAATTCGACGGGCGCGCCGACGACTACATCGACGCCGCCTGCAGCTGGCTGCCGACCTTGAAGGGCGAAGGCCTGATCGATGCGGTCGATGCCTTTTGCGACCGCATCGGCTTCAGCCACGCGCAGACGCGCCGCGTGTTCGAGGCGGCGCGCGCGCTCGACCTTTCGGTCAAGCTGCATGCCGAGCAGCTCAGCGACCAGCACGGCGCCGAGCTCGCGGCCGAGTTCGGCGCGCTGTCGTGCGACCACCTGGAATACCTTAGCGAAGCCGGCGTGCACGCCATGCGCGGCGCCGGCGTGACCGCGGTGCTGCTGCCCGGCGCCTTCTACTTCCTGCGCGAATCGCAGCTCCCGCCGATCGCCGCTTTGCGTGCGCAGGGTGTGCCCATCGCCATCGCCACCGACCACAATCCCGGCTCCTCGCCGACGCTCTCGCTCCTGCTCATGATCAACATGGCCTGCACCCTGTTTCGCCTGACGCCGGAAGAGGCGGTGCGCGCCGTGACAGTGAACGCCGCCCGGGCGCTGGGCTTGAGCGATCGCGGCGTGCTGGCGGCCGGGATGCGCGCCGACTTCGCGGTCTGGGACCTCGAGCACCCGCACGAGCTCGCCTACTGGTTGGGGCGCAATCAGTGCAAGCGGGTCGTGAGCGGCGGGCGCCAGCGTGCCGACCGCGCGGCCTCGAACGAAGGCAGCGCGTCATGACCGGCACACACGACACCGCGCCGACAGCAGCGGCCGTCGAGCGCAACGACATCTTCACGCTGCATCGCGGCCGTACGCCGCTGCTGGTCAGCATGCCGCACGTCGGCACTTCGATTCCCGACGACCTCCGCTCGCGCGTCGTGGAACGCGGGCTGGCGGTCGAGGACACCGACTGGCATCTCGAGCCGCTCTACGATTTCGTGCGCGAGATAGGCGCCGGCCTGATCGTTCCACGCCACTCGCGTTACGTCATCGACCTGAACAGGCCGCCTGAGAACGCGCCGATGTACCCGGGGGTGAACAACACCGAGCTCTGCCCGACCCGCTTCTTCACCGGCGATGCGTTGTATCGGCAGGGCGCGCAACCGGACGACGCCGAGATCGCGCGCCGGCTCGACCACTATTGGCATCCTTACCATCGCGCCCTCGAAGACGAGCTGACTCGCCTGCAAGCGACGCACGGGCACGCGATGCTGTTCGATGCGCACAGCATCAAGTCGGAGCTGCCGTGGCTCTTCGAGGGCCGGCTGCCGGATCTCAATCTCGGCACTGCGAACGGCGCGAGTTGCGCGCCCTCATTGCGCCGCGCCCTGGCGCGGGTGCTCGAATCGCAATCGAGATACACGCAGGTGGTCGACGGTCGTTTCAAGGGCGGCCACATCACCCGCCACCATGGCCGGCCGGCGGCCGGGCGCCATGCGGTGCAGCTTGAGATGACCTGGCGTTCCTACATGCGCGAAGGGCCTCCGTACGCGATCGACAGCGAGCGTGCGGCTGTACTGCGGCCGGTGTTGCGCGATCTGATGCAGGCCTTGCTCGACTGGAAGCCGGATGTCTGAGCGGGCGAGCGCGGATCGAACGAGCCCGGCGCGCGACTTCTGGACCGCGCAAGCCTGGAT
>JALYSL010000076.1 GCA_030854825.1 Pseudomonadota bacterium | reverse complement strand
AACTCGGTCCTCAGAGACATGGTTCGATCGCTGCGCGAGCGGACGGCGCCGATCTTCGCGCCGCACAGCCGAAAGCGCGCCCGGGAGAACTGGGAAGAGCATGCGGCGATCGTCCGTGCAGTGATTGCCGGCGATGCCGACCTGGCCGGGCTGCTGGCTGCGCGCCACGTCTACAGCGCGGCGCAGGTCGTGCCACACGCGGTTGCCAACGAGGGCCGCTCCACGGCATCGGCGGCGAACGATGCGCCTAGTCCGGTGACGGCGTCGTCGAGTCGTTCGCCGCGGCCGGTTCGGCCCTCGCCGGGGCAGGTGGCGGCCCATTCGGCGGCCGCGGCTCCCACGAAACGCTCACGTCACCGTTGACCACGAAGGTCTGGCAGGCCATGCGGTAGCCCCGGGCCAGGTCGTCGTCGCTCAGGTGCTTGCGCTCCTTCGCCTTGACCGCGTCGGTGTGCTCCAGGCCCGATTCGATCCGGCACCTGCAGGTGCCGCACAGGCCCGCGCCGCACTTGAATGGAATGCCGCCGCGCTCGCGCAGCGAGACGCGCAGCAGGTTGCTGTTCTCCGGCGCTTTCACGACCTTGTCGCCGTTGGTGATGAACGTGATGAGCGGCACCGCAGCCTCAGATGTCGACGCGCACCAGCGCCGTTCCCGGATTGCCGGGCTGGATCAGGTGATCGAGGTCGCGCTTGGCTTCGGCGACCGTGGCGTATTTCTTCAGCAGCTTCGACGGCACGCGGCTGACAGTCGGCGGGGGCGCTTCGTCGATGACTTCGATCCTGGTCTCGCAGTCCAGCGCCGCGATCACGAACCGTGCCTTGGTGCGGCCGAAGAAGACGTAGTCCCAGCATTCCACGGCATGCATGTGCACCCCGATCTCGGTATGGAAGATCCCGGGCTTGTCGGTCAGGATCACGAACTCGGCCTCGTCGCTCATGACGCCGCATTTCTCTCGAGCGCGCGGTCGTCCTGCTCGAGCTCGATGTCGTGGTGAATCCAGACCTGGCAGAGGAGGCGGTAACCCTCGTCGAGCAGTTCGCCGAGCTGCTTCTTCTCCTTCCAGTTCGGCGGCGGCAGCTGCTCGCCCCCGGCGATGACGCGGCAGGCGCACTTGGCGCACTTGCCCATGCCGCACTCGTAGCGCAGATGCGGATACGGAAACTGGCGGATGCCGGTGCGAACGACGAGGTTCGTATTCTCCTTGACCTCGCCGGAGAAAACCTCGCCATGTTTGTGAAGAGTCACCTGCGGCATGACAGAAGTATACTGTATACCTTCGTGTCTGATTAGCGAACCGGCCGACGCTTCGTTTCGTGTCGGCGCCGCAGAGCCCATGTTCTCCTTTCTCACCGTCGACTACTCCTGGATCGCGCTCGTTGTGTTGATCGGCGCCTGCCTGCAGGGCGCCGGCGGGATCGGTTTCGGGATGTTCGTGGGTCCTGTATTCGCGATCGGCCGCCCCGACCTGGTGCCCGGTCCGGTGCTGCTTCTTGCCGGCTTGCTGTCGACGATGTCGGCCGTGCGTGAGTACCGTTCCATCGACTTTCGCGTCCTCGGCTACTCGCTTGCGGGCCGCATCCCCGCGTCGGTGGCAGGTGGCATGTTGTTCGCGCTCTTGCCCTTGCGAACGATGTCGATCGTCTTCGCCCTCCTCATCCTCGGCGCCGTTGGCCTGAGCCTGAAGGGCTGGCGCGTTCATGCGCGGCCGCAGAACTTCGTTCTCGCCGGCGCAGTGTCGGGCTTCATGGGCACTATCACTTCGGTCGGAGCGCCGCCGATGGCCATCGTCTATCAGGACTTCGGGCCACCGAAGCTGCGGGCGACGATCGGCGCTTTCTTCGTTGCAGGCGCCATCGGATCTCTCGCAGTGCTCGCCGCTGTCGGCCGCTTCGGGGCTGTCGAACTGAAACTCGGGCTGTCCCTGGTCGTGCCGATGGCCATCGGCTTCGCGCTCTCGAACGTCGTCGTCCGGCACCTCGATCGTGCACGGACGCGACTCGCCCTGCTGGTGATGTCAGGCGTCGCCGCGCTGGCATTGCTCCTGCTCCAGCTTCGCTGACTCGGCAGGGCGAGACCCGCGCTGATGGTGCGCGACGGGCCGAGTGCATGTCTCCCAACTCGGCGGCCTAAGCCAGGAGCGTTGTCAAAGAGCGACTTGCCGCCAACGAAATGGTCGCCCGCTGCCGCCAATCCGGCAGTCGTGCTGTAGCGCTGCCCGAAGGGAACTGTCTGATGTTCGTCAGCCCTCAGGTCGCACCTTCGCTCCGGCTCGAGCCCGTCCAGCGCCGGACGGTGCCGGCGTCGAGATCGAAGAGGTCTAGCACGCGGCCGAGGGTGTGCGCGATCATTTCGTCGAGCGAGGCCGGCTTGGCGTAGAAGGCCGGCACCGGCGGCGCGACGATGGCGCCCATCTCCGTCACGGCCACCATGTTGCGCAGATGACCGAGGTGCAGCGGCGTCTCTCGGGCGAGCAGCACGAGCTTGCGCCGCTCCTTCAGGATCACGTCGGCAGCGCGAGCGATCAGCGTCGACGAGTTCGCCGTGGCGATGTCGGCCAGCGTCTTCATCGAGCAGGGCGCGACGATCATGCCGAGTGTCCGGTACGAGCCGCTCGAGATGCACGCCGCCATGTCGTCGTGCCGGTAGTGGCGATCGGCGAGGGCGATCACGTCGGCGATCTTCCAGTCGGTCTCGTAGGCCATCGTCGTCTGCGCCGACTTCGAGACGATCAGGTGCGTCTCGACCTGCATCGCCTTCAGCATCTGCAGCAGGCGCACGCCGTAGACGAAGCCCGACGCGCCGCTGATGCCGACGATGATGCGGCGTGTCGCCACCGCCGGATCGGCGTTCGACGCGTCACTCATGCTTCGGTCGTGGCTGACGCCAGACAGGGACGGCGACGATCCTCTTGTGGCGAAAGCTGCCGGTCGTCATGTCGATCTGGTAGTCCTGGTAGAGCGTGTGGCCGATGCGTTGCCGGATGCCGCCTTCGATCCGGCCGGTGGCAGCCACCGGGTGGATGACCTTGCCGATCTCGTGCACCGGCACGACCTGCTGCACCGTGATCTGACTCGTCCCGGTGTCGACGGCGACTTCGACGAAATGGGCCGCGAACGAGTACGACTTGGTCGGATGATAGGTCGCGCCGCCGACGAACCGCGCTGCCGGCGGGCCTTTCTTCGGCGCCACCGCGTCCTTGACCGTGATCGCGCGATCGGTGCCCACGACCTGGATCGTGCCGCGCACGCGTTCGGGACTGGCCATTCGCTTCGCCTTGCCGCAGGTCCTTCCGACGTCTCGATTCCCCGCGTTCCGGGGATAGGCGCCGCGTCGCCGTCGCCGTTCAATCGCTTCGTCTGTCCATTCGGCCGCTTTCTGATGCGATCCGCTGCTTTCGTCAAGGTCTTGTTGCTCGCCCTCTCGGCCGGGCTCGCCGCACCGGCGGACGCTGTTCGCGCCGCGGCGAGTGCGACGATCGTCGCCTACGTCAACGTCGCGGCGCTGCCCTCGACCCTGCCCGTCGCCGTTTCGATATCGACCGTGCGCGCTGTCCCATATGCCTACGTCACGGTGGCCTTCAACTGATGCAGACAAAGCGACTCCCTAGCGAAGTTCGCGCTTCGCACGCATGAGGGCCGCGATCGCCACCAATCCTCCGGCGCACAGCCCGACAGGCATGAATGCGAGCGCGGGGACGCCGCTGAGGTCCCACAACCTGCCGCCTGCGACGGCCAGGATCAGTGCGCCGCCATAGCTGATAGTGAAGGCGCCGGCAGCCGTGCGCGCGACGTCTTCGGAACGGCAAAGCGCTGCCGGAAGGGCCAGCCCCAGGATCAGCGCGGCCGCGTCCGAAAATCCGAGCAGCGCCGCCCAGACGACGGTTCCCGTACCGACCTGCAAGACGAGGCCGGTCAAGCAGATCAGCGACAGCAAGCCTGAAACGACGTAGGGCCAGGCCCGCCCTTCGAGCCTTCGAGACGCCGCAAGCAATAGCGCGGACGCTGGCAGCTGCCCGAAGTTGAGGGCAGTCAAGGCGCTGCCGATCAGGTCGGCGCGACCGGCGCTCGAAAGGTAGATCGGGATGAACGTGTTGGTGCTGAAGTAGATCGTGTTGACGCAGCAGAACGTCGCGCCGAGTCGCCAGACGAGCCCGCTGCGCCAGTCCGGAATCCACCTTTGCATTCGGTCGACACGGCTTTGTCCACCTCGCGGAGATCTCGGCGCCAGCGCGTAAACCACCCATGCGATCACCGCGACGGCGATCGACCACGCGACCAACGACGCACGCCATGAACCGCCCACCATCGGCAACACGACCGGGATCGTGAGCAACACCGGAAACACCTCGCCGACCAGGAGGCCGTTGGTGTAGACGGTCGTCGCCAGCGCGATCCGTCCCGGCAGCCACTCGCGAACCGCGCTCGGCATGACCGGCTGCATGATGGCCACGCCGGTGCACATCACGACCGTCGTGAGCAGCAACATGGCGTAATTGCTCGACACCCCACGCAGCGCCGAGCCCATTGCAACAATCACCAGCCCGCTGACGAGCGCGGTCTTCACGCCCAGTCGAGCAACGATGAACGACCCCGCGAGCGCCGCGATCGCGAACAGGGCGGGCGCAATGCCACCCAACAGCGCGACCTCGGTCGCATTCAAGCCGAACTCGTCGCGAATTGCAGCGACGACCGGCGGGATCGCGAGAATCGTCAGACGCAGCGCGTTGCCTGCCAACCAGAGCAGGAGGAGTGCTGTCCACTGCCGATGTCTGTCAGCGGGATTCATGGAAGTGCCCGGCGGGTGCTCGGATCTCGCGATCAAGTTCATGGTGGGTATTGTTCCGCCATCGATGACATCGTCGAGCAGATCGCCGAGGGCATGGCGAGCACGATGAAGCAATGACCAGGAGGGCGCCGCGTCGGCGGCGTCCGCAAGCGTGCGGTCCTAGTCCCGATCGGGCGCGCCCAAAGGGAAGAAAGACCGGAAAGGTCGGGCCTCGTCCACGGCGCGGGCGAATGACGGGCGCGCCAGGAGGCGCGCGCGATAGGCGCGCAGGTTGGAGAAGCGCGGGGCGATTGGATGAGTCCAATCGGCATAGAACAGTGCCGGGGCTGCCGCGCAATCGGCCAGGCTGAACGCCCCGGCTGCGGCCCATTCGCGGTCGGCCATGGCGCCGTCCAGCCAGGCGTACGTCGTGTCCAGCATGGCGCGGGCTTCGGCGACGCCCTGGGCATCGCGTGTTTCGGGTGCGCGCAGGGCGTCGAAGACCATCTTCTGCACTGGCGTCGAAATGTAGTTGTCGAATACCCGATCCATCATCCGTACATCGATCGCGGCTTGTGGATCCTGCGGAATCAGGCGCACACGCCCTGGATGGTTGACCTCCAGGTATTCGATGATCGTCGTGGCTTCGAGGATCGTGCGATTGCCGTCGACCAGGATCGGGAATCGCTTGACGGACCAGCGCGAGGCGAATTCGGCACCGGTCGCAGCGTCGTCGGACGACAGCGTGCGAACGGTGAAATGCGTCTCGTTCTCGTAGAACGCGATCAGCGCCTTCTGGCAGTACGACGAGAACGGATGGGAGAAGAGTTGCATGGTCATGCTCATGGGTCCTTCATACTGATTGCGAAGCGAAAGCAGATAGAGGTTTTACACCGAGCAGTTGCAGTTTGCAATCAGTCAAGGGAAAATCGATCGGATGAACAACGCGCAACGGTCGGGCTGCCCGATCAACCTGACGCTCGAGGTACTGGGCGATCGCTGGAGCCTCATCGTCATCCGCGACCTGATGTTCGGAAATCGCCGCCACTATCGCGAGCTCCTGACCCAGTCGGAGGAAGGGATCGCCTCCAACATCCTGGCCGACCGGCTCAAGCGCCTGACCGAGGCTGGCTTGATCACGCGCGCCGACGATCCCAGCCACAAGCAGAAGGCGATCTACAGCCTGACCGAGCCCGCCATCCAACTCGTTCCCTTGCTCGCGCAGATGGGAGCGTGGGGCCGGCGACACCGGCCGGTCTCCGAAGAACTGTCGATTCGCGCCCACCTTCTGGAAGAAGGTGGGCCGCCGTTGTGGAGCGCGTTCATGGCCGAGTTGCGCTCGCTTCATCTGGGAGCGCCCATGCCCCGGATCTCCGTGCTCGGCCACCTGCAAGCGGCCTACGAGACGGTGGTCGCGCGGCGCAGGCGGTAGGTGAAACGTGCCGTCCCCCGGCAGGCTTGATGGCTCGGGCGCAGTCGAGACACTCGACCTTCGCCCGCCGCCCGCTGCGACGCCGACTGGACCAGCGCTCGTCACGCGGCCTTCAGCAACTCTCACCATTCGGCGAGGCTAGACTCGAGCGATGAGCGCGGTCGACGAAGGATGGGAGGGCCGCGTGGCGGCGCTGTGGCTACGCGCCGAGACGATGGAGCCCGATGCGCTGGTGGCGGCCGCCGATGCGCTTTCAGGCGAACTCGATCCCGGCGATGCAAGAGGCCTTTTCGAACGGGCTTGCGCTCGAGATACGGCAGGTATCGAGGCCGAAGCGGAGCCGCTTTACCGCGCCGCGCTGGCGACGGGCCGCCTGGACGCCTATCGCAGCTCGCGCGCCTCGATCCAGTTGGCAAGTACGCTGAGGATCCTCGGAAGGCTATCGGAAAGCGAGGAGCTGCTCGTGCAAGAGCTCGATCGCCATCTGGAGGGAGGCAACCGTCGCGCTTTGCACGACGAGGCACGTGCGACCCTCGCTCTGACCTACGTCGCTCAAGGAAGGGCCTCGGAGGCAGCTGGCTTGGCGTTGTGCGCGTTGG
>JALYSL010000057.1 GCA_030854825.1 Pseudomonadota bacterium | reverse complement strand
CACACCGGCGACGCGCGTCTCGAAGGCGCGTTCGAACTCGCCGGCGTAGTGGCTGACGTCGGTGGACGTGCCGCCCATGTCGAAGCCGATGACCTTGAGCCCCGTCTCGTCGTCGAAGCCGAGCTCGGCCGTTCGCACCATGCCGACGATGCCGCCCGGCGGCCCCGAAAGGATCGCATCCTTGCCCTGGAAGCCACCCGCCTCGGCCAGGCCGCCCGACGACTGCATGAAGTAGAGACGCACGCCGGGCATCTCGGCGGCCACCTCGTCGACGTAGCGACGCAGGATCGGCGAGAGATAGGCATCGACGACCGTTGTGTCGCCGCGGCCGACGAGCTTCATCAGCGGGCTGACGCGATGAGACACGCTGACCTGCGTGAATCCAGCCGCGCGGGCGAGTGCCTCTGCGGCCGCCTCGTGCGCGGTGAACCGCCAGCCATGCATGAAGACGATGGCGACGCTGCGCAGGCCGGAGGCGAACGCGTCGTCGAGGTCGGCGCGAAGCCTTGCCTCGTCGAGCGGTTGGATCCCTTCGCCATCCGCGCCGACCCGCTCGTCAGCCTCGATGACCCGCGAATACAGGAGTTCCGGCAGCACGATGTGCCGCTCGAACAGGCGCGGCCGATCCTGGTAGGCGATGCGCAACGCATCGCGAAACCCGCGGGTGATGACGAGCAGCGTGGGCTCGCCCTTGCGCTCGAGCAAGGCGTTGGTCGCTACCGTCGTGCCCATCTTCACGCTCTCGACCCGGTCCGGAGTGACGGGCTCGCCGACCCCGAGTCCGAGCATGCGACGGATGCCGGCGACGGCGGCGTCGCGGTACTGCTCGGGGTTCTCGGAGAGCAGCTTCAGCGTCGTGATCGAGCCGTTGGGGCGCTTGCCGACGACGTCGGTAAATGTGCCCCCCCGGTCGATCCAGAACTGCCAGCGCGACGGCTCGGCGATGCTCATGCGGGTTCCTTCGCCAAGGCAGCGAATCGCGCCGCGATCGATGTCGTGAGGTCATGCACCGGCAGGCCGGTCGCCGCGCGCACGGCATCGGCATACGGTGGCATGTTGGTGCATTCGAGAACGATCGCCGCCACCTGCGGATACCACTCCACGAGACGCCGGGCCGCCGCGACGGTCGCATCACACGCCGCGGCGGTGTCGAGGTCGGCTTCGTTGCCGAGCAGCGTCCGGCGAAAGGACGAGTCGCGGGCCAGCCCTTCAGTCGGCGTGTCGAGAGGTGCTCCGGCCGCGACCAGATGCCGCGGACCGAGGGAATCGGCATCGACAGTGACGATGCCGACTCGGCGCCCGGCCGGCAGCCCCGCCTCGATGCCGGCGACATCGAGAAGGCTCGAGGTCCATACCGGCACGTCGACAGCGGATTGCATCTCGTCCTGGAAGAGCACGAGAAAGCCGCAGCTCGTGGTGATCGCCGCGACGCCTTCATCGGCGAGCCGACGCGCCGCCTCGATGAACGGCGCGAGGAGGCTGCGATCGCCACCGAGAACGACGCGCTGTGGCGATGCGCCTTCGACGACGACGTAGCGCACCGGAAAGGCGAAGGTCGCCGGGTTGCCGACATCGCCGACAACGCGCGGGAAGCGCGTGTCGAGCATCAGCACGCCGAGCGAACGCGGCGTCACAGCGACGTCGCCGCCCGGGCGGCCTGGTCGTAGAGGCCCGACATCGTGCGCAGCAGGCGGGCCGCATCGCCGATGTCCGGGTTGCGCTCGGCGTCGAGGTTGGCGATCAGGCAGGCCTCGCGCACCTCGCGATACTTGGCAACGGCGGCTTCGCCCGCGGGCGTCGGGCGGTAAAAGACCTCCTTGCCGACCTTCTCGCCATGCGCCAGGCCGGCGGCAAGCAGCTTCTTCAGCGAATAGCCGACGACGTGCGTGTCCTCGACGTTGAGCACGAAGCAGATGTCGCCGAGCTTCTTGTTGCGGGCGCGATGACAGATGTGGTGCAGCACCAGCACGTCGGTGATCGTCAGCTCCGGGCAGCCGGCCGCCGCCATGCAGCGCATGGCCCAGCGCGAGAAGGCATTCCACGCAACGATGAGGCCGAACTCGAGCTCCGACAGCTCCACGCTCTTGGGCGAGACGAGGTGCGATGACGAGACGATGCCACCGCCGTTCGCCTTCCGGGCGGGGGAGCGAGTGGAGCGTGGCGCCTGGCTTGACATCGGAGATTCACTCGATTCGTTGAAAACTTATTGACAATTTATCGGAATGCTTTCTAGACTGCAAGCGCTCGGGGAAGAACCGATGCGCCTGCCGCGAGGCACGCTCTATGCTTTTGGCCTTCTCGTCCAACCGCCTGCCGGAGTGTCCATGAGATCCATCGCTTCATCCTTGCTCGCCGCGTCGCGCACCGTCGCCGCCATCGCGCTCGCCAGCGCCGCCTTCGGCGCCGCCGCGCAAACCAAGTGGGATCTGCCCGCCGCGTACCCGGCGACGAACTTCCACACCGAGAACCTGATGCAGTTCGCCAGCGACGTCGACAAGGCGAGCGACGGCAAGCTGAAGATCACGGTGCACGCCAACGCCTCGCTCTTCAAGGCCAACGAGATCAAGCGCGCCGTCCAGGGCGATCAGGCGCAGGCCGGCGAGATCCTGCTGACCGCCTATTCCAACGAATGGCCGATCTTCGGCATCGACGGCCTGCCCTTTCTCGCCGACAGCTACGACGAGGCCTGGAAGCTCTACCAGGCCGAGAAGCCCACGCTCGAGAAAAAGCTCGCCAGCCAGGGAATGATGCTGCTCTACACGGTGCCGTGGCCACCCCAAGGCATCTACGTCAACAAGCCGATCAATTCCGCCGCCGACCTGAAGGGCGTGAAGTGGCGCGCCTACAGCCCGGCGACGGCGCGCATCGCCGAGCTCGTCGGCGCCCAGCCGGTCACGGTGCAGGCGGCCGAGCTGTCGCAGGCGATGGCCACCGGCGTCGTCGAGAGCTACATGTCGTCGGGCTCGACCGGCTACGACACCAAGACCTACGAGCACATCAAGTACTGGTACGACACACAGGCCTGGCTGCCGAAGAACGCCGTCATCATGAACAAGTCGGCCTTCGACGCGCTCGACAAGACCACCCAGGCCGCCGTCCTGAAGGCTGCGGCCGAGGCCGAGAAGCGTGGCTGGGCGCTGTCAAAGCAGAAGAACGGCGAGTACATCGAGCTGCTGAAGAAGAACGGCATGCACATCGAGACGCCGTCGCCGCAGCTCAAGGCCGACATGACGAAGGTCGGCGACGTCATGCTGAAGGAGTGGCTGCAGAAGGCAGGCCCCGAGGGCCAGGAAATCGTCGATGCCTACCGCAAGATGTGATCGCGCGGCGAGCCGATGACCTCGACTCCCCATGATCCGGCGCGCGGCTCGTTCGGTCGCGCGCTCGACAGGCTCTACGACATCACCGCCGCTCTCGGCGCCGCGTCGATGGTGCTGCTTCTCTGCGCCGTGCTGCTGTCGATCGTCGCGCGCGAAATCGGCTTCGACGTGCCGGGGATCGACGCCTACGCCGGCTACCTGATGGCGGCGACCGGCTTCCTGGCGTTGGCGCACACCCTGAAGCGCGGCGAGCACATCCGCGTCACGCTCCTCGTCTCCTCGTTGCGCGGCGCGGCCCGGCGGGGCATCGAGATCTGGGCGCTGTTAGCGGCGACGCTGCTCGCCGGGCTGCTCGCCTTCTACAGCTGCAAGCTCGCCTGGCAGTCGCACACCTACCACGACATCTCGACCGCCAACGACGCGACGCCGCTGTGGCTGCCACAGATCGCGATGGCAGTGGGCGCGGTCGTGCTCGCCATCGCCTTCGCCGACGAATTCGTGCTCGAGCTGCGCGGCCGCCGTGTCGTGCCGCAAAGCGGCGAAGCCTTGCGCAATGAGTAGGCCATGAGCGGCGCCGAGTTGCCGCAAGACGCGAACGCCCCCTCGGGGGGCCGCGCCGCGCCAGCCGCAAGCGTGAGGATCCGATGAGCGACTTCGCGGTCACCGCGCTGCTCATCGCATCGCTCTTTCTCATCCTTGCCAGCGGCGTCTGGATCGGCTTGACGCTGTCGGGCGTCGCCTGGATCGGCATGCAGCTCTTCAGCACTCGACCGGCGGGCGACGCGATGGCGGTGACGATCTGGGGCTCGGCCTCGAGCTGGACCCTGACCGCCCTGCCGCTCTTCATCTGGATGGGCGAGATCCTGTTTCGCACGCGGCTCAGCCAGGACATGTTCAAGGGCCTTGCGCCGTGGATGCAGCGGTTGCCTGGACGGCTCCTGCATACCAACGTCGTCGGCTGCGCGATCTTCGCCGCGGTCTCGGGATCGAGCGCGGCGACCTGCGCGACGATCGGCAAGATGAGCCTGCCCGAGCTGGCGCGGCGGGGCTATCCCGATCGCATGGCACTCGGCTCGCTCGCCGGCGCGGGCACGCTCGGCCTGCTCATTCCGCCGTCGATCATCATGATCGTCTACGGCGTGTCGGCCGACGTTTCCATCTCGCAGCTCTTCATCGGCGGAGTCATCCCGGGCATCACGCTGGCGCTGCTCTTCTCGCTCTACATCGCCGGCTGGTCGATCAAGAACGCCCACCTCATTCCGCCGGCCGATCCGCCGATGACCCTGGCCGAAAAGCTGCGCGAGTCGAGGAGCCTGATCCCGGTCGTCGTCCTCATCGTCGCCGTGCTCGGCTCGATCTACGCCGGCATCGCCACCGCGACAGAAGCCGCAGGCATCGGCGTTCTGGGCGCGCTTGTCATCGCCACCGCCCAGGGCTCGATGAGCTGGCAAACGTTCAAGGATTCGCTGATGGGCGGCACGCGCCTGTACTGCATGATTGCCCTGATCCTTTCGGGCGCCGCGTTCCTGACGCTCAGCATGGGCTACATCGGCCTGCCGCGGCACCTCGCCGAATGGATCGGCACGCTCGGCCTCGGCAAGTTCCAACTGATCCTGGCGCTGACGGCGTTCTACGTCGTCCTCGGCTGCTTCCTCGACGGCATCTCGATGGTCGTGCTGACCATGGGCGTCATCATGCCGACGGTGCAGAAGGCCGGCATCGACCCGCTCTGGTTCGGCATCTTCGTCGTCATCGTCGTCGAGATGGCGCAGGTGACGCCGCCCGTGGGCTTCAACCTGTTCGTCCTGCAGGGCATGACCAAGCGCGAGATCGGCACCATCGCCCGCGCTGCCTTTCCGTTCTTCATGCTGATGGTCATCATGGTGGTGCTGCTTTACGTGTTCCCGCAGCTGGTGAGCTTTCTGCCGGAGCACATGAAGGCGTAGAGAGGCCGGAGGGCCGCCCAGGCAAGGCCGCGGCGAAGCCGGCAATTGCCGCCGATCCCACCCGCAATTCGAGGCATCGCCGAGGCTGGTTCGACGCACCATGGCCGAGTCTGCCGGAGTACGTGCGCCTTCCGTCGAAGTGCGCGATCCGGCCGGCACGAGGAACTCGCTCATGGCCGACATGCTCGCTCCCCTCACCTGGGACATGCCCGCGCGCTCGTCGCAGCGCTTGCGCGCCGATCCGGCCGCGGCCGAAACGTCGACCTCCACCGGCGCCAAGGACAAGGGCAGCCGCGAGGCGTTCCGCTGGCCGACACCGCCCTACGCCAGCTATCCGGCGCCGACCGAGCAGACCGAAACCTTGCCCTGCCAGGTGGTCATCGGCGCCGATCTGAAGGTGACCTCCGGACGGCTGACCTTCTTCGTTCCGGAAACCTCGGTCGCGCATCTGCAGATGCCGCCGGCACGCACCACCGTGGCGCTGAAATTCGACCAGTTCAAGGCCTTGATCCTGACGACGCCGCTGCTGCCCCTGCCGCTGCCACTCGCCGATCCTCACGCCGACCTGCTGAGCCAGCGGCAGGCCAGCCCCTACGCCGTTCGCCTCGTCGACGGCGGCGACATGACCGGCCAGACGATCGGCCATGTCGAGACGGATTTCGGCCTCTTTCTTTTCCCGCCCTGCAGCGACGACCCGGCCGACGGCAGCGTCAAGCGCATGTTCGTGCCGAAGGAGATCTTCGCGAGCTTCGAGATCGGCCAGAAGATCGGCGAAGTGCTGATCGAGCAGCATCACGCGACGTGGGAGCAGGTCACCGACGCGATGGACCTGCAAGACGAGATGCGGAGCAAGAAGATCGGCGACATCCTGGTGATGAACCAGATCGTCTCGCCCGATCAGCTGCTCGAAGCGATCGAGCGCCAGCACAAGATGCCGATGGTGCGCATCGGCGAAGCCCTGCTCTCCCTCGGCATGGTCAGCAACGCGCAGCTCAAGGACGCGCTGTTGCAGCAGCAGATCGATCGCAGCGTACCGCTCGGCGAAGTGCTGGTGCGCATGCGCGTCGTGTCGCGCGACGATCTGCAGACGGCGCTGGCCCGCAAGATGGGCTACCCGCTCGTCAATCTCGACGCCTTCCCGGCCGAGCCCGAGGCGCTGCGTACGCTCAGCTACGCCGTCGCGGCGCGCCTGCGCGTCATGCCGCTGCTGGTTCGCGACGGCCGCCTCGTCGTTGCCCTCGACGATCCTTCGCGCCGCGCCGCCGTCGACGAGGTCGAATTCAGCGCCGACATGAAAGTCGTCCCGGTGCTGGCCCGCGGCACCTCGATCGAAGCGACCCTTCGCGCCGCCTACGAAAAGCTCGGCTCGGCCGTCAACAAAAAGCTCGACGAGCTCTCGGCGCCGATCCAGTACGACCTGACGCCGTTGCCCGCGTCGACCGACCAGCTGGTCGAAAGGCTCGAGAAAGAAGGCCTCGAGCGGAGCGGCCCGAACGACGACGAAAAGCCGATGGAGCAGAGCGACAACTCGCTGGTGCGGCTCCTCAACAACATGATCATCGAGGCGCACAAGGA
>JALYSL010000032.1 GCA_030854825.1 Pseudomonadota bacterium | reverse complement strand
CGACGACGACGATGCCGGCCTGGGCGAAGCGCTGCTGCAATTCGTTGCGCAGCGCTGCCGACACTTCATCGGTGCCGGAGCGCAGCGTCACTTCGTGGGCACCGGTCGCGTCGGGTTCCTCGAAGTTATCGTAGGCATAGCTGAGGGCGAGATGGCGCACCGCCGATTCGGCCTGCGTCAGCACGTAGGCTTCGTAGTTCTCGACGTCGTAGCTGGCCTTGGCGGTGTCGTCGACGCGCCAGACGACGGTCGCGGCGATCTCGATCGGGTTGCCGCGCTTGTCGTTCACCTTCAGCTTTTCGCTGTTGAAGTTGTGCGCGCGCACCGACATCTTGGTCTTGGTGTAGAACGGATTGGCCCAGCGCAGGCCGCGCTCGCGATCGGTGCCGCGATAGCTGCCGAAGAGCAGCAGCAGCGCCGCCTGGTTCGGCTGCAGCATGTAAAGGCCGCCGAGGCACCAGAAGGCGACGATCACGGCGACGACGAGGAGCACCAGCGTCGGCCCCATCGGCCGTGCCGCCATCAGGCCGGCCGCCAGCAGCAGCGTGATCAGTCCGACCGCGATGTAGATGAAGCCGCTGGTCGTCGAGGCTTGCCGTTCTTCGGCCGATTGCGTCGTCATAACATTGCTCCTGAAGGATCGCCTCGCCCGGTGACGCTCTGTCGCTGATGGCGAAGTGATATCACTCTAGTAGCAACTTGCGGGGCCGTCAAGCCTCCTGCGTGGCGTCGAGCCCGACCAATGCCGGGTCGCCGCGGCCCAAGCGCAGCAGCACCGGCGGCTCGCCGGTGAGATCGACGACGGTGGTCGGCCGCATCGGGCAGGCGCCGGCATCGACGATCGCCTGCACGACTTTCTCGAAGCGGGCGCGGATCAGCTCCGGATCGTTCATCGGCTCGCTTTCGCCGGGCGCGATCAGCGTCGTGGCAAGCAGCGGCTGGCCGAGCAGATCGAGCAGGGCGCTCGTCACCGCATGGTCGGGCACGCGCAGGCCGATCGTTCGTCGCGACGGATGCGAGAGCCGGCGCGGCACCTCCTTCGTCGCTTCGAGGATGAAGGTGAAGGGGCCCGGTGTCGCCGCCTTGAGCAGCCGGTACTGCTTGTTGTCGACGCGCGCGTAGCTCGACACCTCGGAGAGATCGCGGCAGAGCAGCGTCAGGTGATGCCGATCGTCGACGGCGCGAATTCGGCGCAGCGCTTCGGCGGCCGCCTTGTCGTCGAGATGGCAGACCAGGGCGTAACTCGAATCGGTAGGGATCGCGGCGACGCCGCCGCCGTGCAGGATCTGTGCTGCCTGCTTGAGCAGGCGCTGCTGCGGATTCGTCGGGTGGACTTCGAAATACTGGGCCATGCGCCGATTGTCGGCGCGACCTCAATCGTCAGCCGGCAACGTGGATTCGCGACTCGAGTGCTTCCCACACCGGCGTCAGGCCAGACGGCAGTGGCGGCAGGCCGCCGAGATCGATGCGGCTTTCCTCGGGACTGTGGAAATCGCTGCCGCGCGAGGCGAGCAGGTCGAACTCGCGCGCCGCGTCGGCGTAGCGAACGGCGTCGGCGGCGCTGTGTGCACCGGTCACCACCTCGACACCGCGCCCGCCCAGCGCCTTGAACTCCGTGAAGAGCGCGTACTCCTCGGTCGGCGTGAATTTATAGCGCGCCGGGTGCGCCACCACGGCGATGCCACTGGCGTCGCCGATCCAGGTCACGGCGTCGCGCAAGGTGGCCCAGCGATGCGGCACGAAACCTGGCTTGCCTTCGACGAGATAGCGGCGAAACACTTCCTGCGTGTTCGCGCAGGCGCCGCTGTCGACGAGGAAGCGTGCGAAGTGCGTGCGCGAGATGAGGTCGGGGTTGCCGACGAATCGCAGCGCGCCTTCGTAGGCGCCCGTGATGCCGACCTTGGCGAGCTCGTCGGCCATCTCTCGGGCCCGCGCCTCGCGGCCACCGCGAGTCGCCTTCAGGCCCGCCGCAAGGCGCCCATCGCCAGCGTCGAAACCGAGCCCGACGATGTGCACCGTAATGCCGGCAAAGGTGACCGATATCTCGGTGCCGGTGAGACAGGGGAGGCCGAGCGCGCGAGCCGCGTCGACGGCGCGCTTCTGGCCGTCGATCTCGTCGTGGTCGGTCAGCGCCCAGAGCTCCACGCCGTTGGCCTTGGCCCGCGCCGCGACGGCTTCCGGTTCGAGTGTGCCGTCGG
>JALYSL010000017.1 GCA_030854825.1 Pseudomonadota bacterium | reverse complement strand
AGGTACTCGTGCGTCATTGCCTCGAACGTCCATTGGCTGAGACAGCAGATGGCCACGAGCAGTAGCCGGCGATCGGCGACGACGGCCGCTTCCTGCCCGACCGTCAGCTCGCGCGACAGCGGCTGCGAGTCGACCACCTTGCGGGCAAGGTCTGCGAAATCCATCTTCAGGACACGCAGCATCTCGTCGAAGCGCGTCATCGGCATGTCCGACTTGGCGAAGACGCGCTTGACGCTCGACTCCGACATGCCGAGCGCATCGGCGAGGTCGGCGTACGTGACGCCGGCGGCGCGCAATTCGGACTTGAGGGCGTCGACGAGATCCTGGGTCGTGCTCATGACGACGGAGTATCGGCCCGCGGTAGCGCGCCGCGCCCGGTCCGGTGCCCTTGCCCGCCACGCTCCTCGGTGCGACGTTCGGCCGAACGCGAATCGGCGAAGATGGATCACGTTGCGGGCTGGCGGAATTCCCGGGCGGATTTCGACGGACATCGATTCGGCACAGCGAAAGGCGCTCTTCATGGAAACCGGCATCGACCTCGACGCACACGACATCGTTCCTTCGAGCGCAACCGTGGCGCACGCGCATCCGAACCAATTCGCCCTGCTCGGCCAGCGCCGCTTTGCGCCATTCTTCTGGACCCAGTTTCTCGGCGCCGGCAACGACAACCTCTTCAAGTTCGCGTTCACCGTGCTCGTCACCTACGAGCTCGAGGTGAGCTGGTTGCCGCCGTCGCTGGCGGGCCTGGCGATCGGCGCGCTTTTCATCCTGCCGTTCCTGCTCTTTTCGGCAACCAGCGGCCAGCTTGCCGACAAGCTCGACAAGACGGTGTTGATCCGCTTCGTCAAGTGGCTCGAGATCGCGGTCATGGCACTGGCCGGCTTCGGCTTCATCACCGGCAATGTCTTCATCCTGCTCGGCTGCGTCTTCCTGATGGGTCTGCACTCGACGTTGTTCGGCCCCGTCAAGTTCGCCTACCTGCCGCAGCATCTCTCCGAGCGCGAGCTGACCGGCGGCAACGGCATGGTCGAGATGGGCACCTTCGTCGCCATCCTGCTCGGCCAGGTCGCGGGCGGCCTGCTCATCGCCATTCCGCAAGTCGGCGCCTCGTACGTCGCCGCGGCGTGCATGGTGCTCGCCGTGCTCGGCCGCGCCACAGCGCAGGCGGTGCCGGCGTCGCCGTCGACCGATCCGGGCTTGCGCATCAACTGGAACCCGGTGAGCGAGACCTGGCACAACCTCAAGCTCGCGCACGGCAACCTCGTCGTCTTCCGCTCACTGCTGGGCATCTCGTGGATGTGGTTCTTCGGTGCCGTCTTCCTCGCCGAATTCCCGTCATTCGCGAAGGAGGTGCTGCACGGCGACGAGGACGTCGCCTCGTTGTTGCTGGTCGTCTTCTCGGTCGGCATCGGCACCGGTTCGCTGCTCTGCGAAGTGCTGTCGCGCCGCCACGTCGAGATCGGCCTGGTGCCGCTCGGCGCCATCGGCATGAGCATCTTCTCGATCGATCTCTATTTCGCCTCGCGCGGCCTGGCGCCTTCGACCGGCTACGCCTTGTCGGCCTTCCTGTCGCAGCCGGCGCACTGGCGCGTGATGGCCGACCTGGCCCTGCTTTCGCTCTTCGCCGGCCTCTACAGCGTGCCAATGTACGCGCTGATCCAGATGCGCTCGCAGCCGAGCCATCGGGCGCGGATCATTGCCGCCAACAATATTCTCAACGCGCTTTTCATGATCGCCAGCGCCGTCATCGTCGGCTTGCTGCTCAAGGCCGGACTGACGGTGCCGCAGGTCTTTCTCGTCGTCGGCTTGCTCAACGCCGTCGTCGCGTTCTACATCTTCATGCTCGTGCCCGAATACCTGCTGCGCTTCGTCGCCTTCATGATGGCGATGCTCGTCTATCGCTTCAGGGTGACAGGCGACGAGAACATTCCGTCCGAAGGCGCGGCGATCCTCGTCTGCAACCACGTCAGCTTCGTCGACCCGGTGCTGCTCATGGCGGCGAGCCCGCGGCCCATCCACTTCATCATGGACCACGAGATCTTCAAGCTGCCGGTGCTCGGCGCCTTCTTCAGGCTCGCCAAGGCAATTCCGATCGCGCCGCAAAAAGCCGATGCGCAGATCTACGAGCAGGCCTTCGCCCGTGCCCGTGACGTGCTCGATGACGGCGATCTGCTGTGCATCTTTCCCGAAGGCGGCATCACCAAGAGCGGCGAGCTCGGTGAGTTCAAGCGCGGCGTGATGAAGCTGCTCGAATCGAACCCGGTGCCGGTCGTGCCGCTCGCGTTGCAGAACCTGTGGGGCTCGTTCTTCTCGCGCGCCGGCGGCAAGGCGATGAGCCGGCCGTTTCGGCGTGGCTTGTTCAGCCGGGTTTGCCTCGTTGCCGGCGACCCTCTCGCGCCGCCCGAAGTGACCCCCGAGCGCCTGCGCGAGCGTGTGGCGGCTCTGCTCGCCAGGCGCGTCTGAGCCCCTGGGCCACGCTCGTCAGGCTGTGCTAAAAGCGGCAGGCGTCATCTTCGGATCAGAGACGCCGAGCCGCTCGTACTCCGAGATGACTTGAGCGCCGAGCAGCAGCAAGGTCGCGGCGATCTCGAGGCTCAGGAGAACGACGATCGCCGTGGTCAGCGATCCGTAGACGACGTTCACCTGCGACAGCGTGGCGAAATACCAGACGAGCACGTGTCGCGTGATCTCCCACAGCACCGCCGCGGTGACGCCGCCGATGAGCGCATGTCGCCAGTCGAGCCGGCCCGCCGGCATCACGAGGTAGACGGATGTCAGCACGAAGATCTCGCCAGCGAAGCCGAGCAGGTAGAGCAGCAGGCCGGAGAGGCCGTGCAGGGACCACTCGTGTCCGAACAGATCGACGCTCTCCTTGCCGACCGCTTGCAGGCTGCCGGAGACGAGCGTCACGAGCAGCAAGCCGGCGCCGAGCGACAGGATGTAACAGTAGGGGATCAGGGCCGAGAAGATGAAGCGGCGCTTCCGGGCAACGACGCGATGCACGAAGATCACCGACATGGCGTTCTCGAGCACGGTGAAGGCGAGCGAGCTGAAGAAGATCATCGTTACCAGCAGCAGCCAGCCGACGTCGCCGCGGTTGTCGAGAAAGTGCGCCAGCTCGCCGACGATCGCGCCCGATTGTCCTGGCACCAGCCACTCGAGATAGCGGCCGATCGTGCCGAGCAACTCGCGCTCGTCGATCAGCTGCGACAGTGCGATCACGGTCAGGATCAGCAGCGGCACGATCGAGAGCAGCGCGTAGTAGGCCACGGCGCCCGCCAGGAGCAGGCCCTGGTTGGCGCGAAACGCCTTCAGCGTCTGCCATGCGAAGCGTCCCGGATGGCGCAACACATGCTGCGCCGCTGGGCCGATCAGCCTCGGGCTCAGGAATCGTTGCAGTGCGTTGGGCGGTTTCAATTCAGTACGCGCCGGACCGCCCCCAGCGTGCTGACGGCCCCCACGGGGCAGCGAACGCAGTGAGCGTGGGGGGGTTCAATGACCCGGCGTCGAGATCTCGCGTAGCGTTTCGTCGGTGTGCGCCGATTGTCGCGTCGCGATGTCGCCGAGAGCGACGATGCCGGCAATTTCGTCGTTGGCGTCGAGCACCGCCAGGCGGCGCACCTGGGCGTCGCCCATCTGGGCCATGACCGTCTCGACCGAGTCGGTGTCGCGGCACCAGCGCACGTCTTCGGTCATCACGTCCGAGACGAGAGACTCCTGCGCGACCATGCCTTCGGCAACGCCGCGGATGACGATGTCGCGGTCGGTCAGCATGCCGGCGAGCGCCTTGCCGTCGACGACGGGCAGGGCGCCGACGTCCATGTCGCGCATGCGTTGGGCCGCTGCCTGCAACGTCTCGTCACGTCGAACGACGGCGACGCTGCGCGTCATGATGTCGGCGATGCGGGTCATCGGCTCAGTGCGAGAAAAGCGCGATCAGGATGATGATGGGAAGCGGCACGCCGAGAAGAAGAAGAAGAATGGAGCGCATTTCAGGGTCCTTTGGGTGAACGACGACCAGGATCACGATCTCGTCGATGAGCGAATCGTGTCGCTCTCAGACACGATTGTCGCGCTGGCGGCCGCCCAGCAGCGCCGCCACGCTGGCAAAGAAAGCACCCGCCAGCAAGGCCACGAACATCCAGAGTGCGCTGTACGCCGCGGCCTTGCGCGCGTCGTCGGCCGCCTGCTTGGCTGCGGTTTCAGCGTTGACCATGGCCTTGCTGGCCTGCGTGAAGGCATCGGCCACACGCTTTTCGGCTTCGGCCGGCGTTACCCCGGTTCGACGAGTGACCACCTGGCCGAGATAGCGAACGTCGTCAGGGCCCATCGTGCCGACCCGCATGTCGTTGGCGAAGATGCGCGTTGCTTCAGCACGCGTTTGCGCGTCGTTCGGATCGGCGGCCTGCGCCGTGTCGCTGCGAAACAAGGTATCGACGAAATAAGGAGTTTGCGAAGTGTCGCGCCCGCCCTTGACGCTGCTCGTTCCGGCGTCGGTGGCGACGCCGTTCATCGACGACGACGCCATCGCCGCGCCCTTCAATGCCTCGCCGCCCGTTTGCGCCGCGCCGGCGAGAACGCCGCCGATCGCCGAGCCGAGAAAGGCCGCGGTGACCAGGCTGGCGACGGCCCAGGCCAGGAGGCCGTGCGCCGTATCGCGAAACCAGACCTCGTCGCGGTGCACGTTGACCCAGCGCAGGCGCAGGCGACCAGCAAGATAGCCACCGAACGACGATGCCGCGATCTGCGTGAAGGCCAGCCAGGCCAGCGCTGCCGTACCCGCGCTGGCGACCGTGTCGCGCGTCGCAGTCCACGGCGACGCCACCGAGAAGCCCAGGCCGACTCCCAGCACGACGAGGATCAGCGAGAGCGCGGCCGCGACCGCGGCGCCAGCGAAGATCGCCGGCCACGACACGCCGTGAGCGGGCTCGTCGTCCCGATCATCGATCTCGGCCGTGGTGACACCGCGCGCGGTGATGGTTGTTGACATGTCTCTCCTCGCTTGTCGTTGTTGAATCGCACGCCCCATTGGCCATGACGATCGCAGCGAAGCGTAGGCGAGCTTCGCCGGTGCGGGCAGGAGGCAAAGGCGGGGCGCGCTGTCGGCCACCGTCCTCGTCAGCGGTCGGCGGCGTCCGACGCGGGACCGCGTCGCAGTAGCGTCGCCCTAGAGACCGCGCTGCCGATCGGCGCGGAACTGCGCGGTGAACGTGTCGAAGCGTCCTTCTTCCAAGGCCACACGAATCTGCCGCATCAGGTCGACATAGAAATGCAGGTTGTGCACGCTCGCCAGCATCGGCGCCAGCATCTCTCCACAGCGATCGAGGTGATGCAGGTAGGCGCGCGAGAAGCGCGCGCAGGTCGCGCAGGCGCAGGTCGGATCGAGCGGCGCTTCGTCTTCCTTGTAGCGCGCGTTGCGAATGCGCAAGTCGCCGAAGCGGGTGAAGAGGTGGCCGTTCCTGGCGTTGCGGGTCGGCATGACGCAATCGAACATGTCGACGCCGGCTGCGACACCCTCGAACAGATCTTCCGGCGTGCCGACGCCCATCAGGTAGCGCGGCTTGTCGGCGGGCAGGCGATGGGGCGTGTGGGCGACGATGCGTTGCATCTCGGCCTTCGGCTCGCCGACGCTGACGCCGCCGATCGCGTAACCCGGCAGGTCGAGCGACGCGAGCTCGGCCAATGATTCTTCGCGCAGGCCTTCGAACATGCCGCCCTGGACGATGCCGAAGAGCGCATTCGGATTCTCGAGGCGGGCGAATTCGTCGCGCGAGCGCGCCGCCCAGCGCAGGCTCATCTGCAT
>JALYSL010000489.1 GCA_030854825.1 Pseudomonadota bacterium | reverse complement strand
CCCGCGGCCAGGATGGGTCGCTAAAAGGCTCGGGTCGATCGGTCGAAGGCCTGCACCTGCGTGACGCCCTCGACCTCGTCAGCAAGCGCTGGCCGCTTCTCCTGCAGCGTTTCGGCGGCCACTCGATGGCGGCCGGCTGCACCATCGCCAGCGCCGATCTCGACACCTTTCGCTCGGCCCTGCGCGACGCGGCGCTCAGCCTCGGCGCGGCGCCGACCGAGCGACGCGTCGCCACCGACGGGCCGCTGCCGCCGCAGCACTGGAATGCCGACACGGTGCGCCTGATCGAGCGCGAGGTCTGGGGCGCGGCGTTCGAAGCACCGATCTTCTGCGATGTCGTCGAGGTCATCTCGCAACGCCTCGTCGGCGAAAAGCACCTGAAGCTGACGCTGTGTCTGAACGGCGCCGTGCGCGAGGCCATCTGGTTCGGCCGCATCGAGCCGGTGGGTGGGCGGCTGCGCCTGGCCTATCGCCTCGAACTCGACAGCTACAACGGCGAGGAGCGCCTGCAGATGATCGTCGTCGCCGCCGATCCGCCCGCGGGCGTCACCTCGCCGCCAGCCTGACCCGCCCGATTGGCGGCTCATCGCAAGTCGCTTCATTTCTGCGCTTCGCCGCGCCAGACTCGCCGCCATGGAACTGCACATCACGGGACTCTCCAAGACCTATGCCAATGGCGTGCGCGCGCTCGACGAGGTCAGCCTGTCCATCCCGACCGGCATGTTCGGCTTGCTCGGGCCGAACGGCGCCGGCAAGTCGACGTTGATGCGCACCCTGGCCACCTTGCAGGACGCCGACCACGGCTCGGCCCAGCTCGTCGACGCGGGTCGCGGCACGCACATCAACGTCTTGCGCGACAAGGCCGGCGTGCGTCGTGTGCTCGGCTATCTGCCGCAGGATTTCGGCGTCTACCCGAAGGTCAACGCCCAAGACATGCTCGACCACCTGGCCCGCCTGAAGGGCCTGGCCGATCGCACCGAGCGTCACATCGCGGTCGAGACGCTGCTGCGCCAGACCAACCTCTACGACGTGCGCAAGAAAGCGCTCGGCGGTTTTTCCGGCGGCATGCGGCAACGATTCGGCATCGCCCAGGCGTTGCTCGGCAACCCCAAGCTCGTCATCGTCGACGAGCCGACGGCCGGCCTCGACCCGGAAGAGCGAACGCGCTTTCACAACCTGCTGGTCGAGATCGGCGAAGAAGTGATCGTGCTGCTGTCGACCCACATCGTCTCCGACGTCAGCGATCTCTGCCCGCAACTGGCGATCATGAACAAGGGCAAGGTGCTGGCCACCGGCACGCCGGAGCAGCTCACCGACGCGCTGGCCGGCCGCATCTGGGAAGCCTCGGTCACACGCGGCGAGGTGGTGGCCCTGCGCGAACAGCACAAGGTCATATCGACGCGGCTCTACACGGGCAAGACAACGGTGCACGTCCTCGCCGATGCCTCTCCCGGGCTTGCTTTTGCGCCTGTCGAGGCCACGCTCGACGACGCCTACTTCGTCGCCATCGGCGGCCACGCATGAGTTTTCTCGCGATCGCCGCCTTCGAATTCCGCTCGCGCCTGAAGCTGATCTCGACCTGGGTCTACTTCCTCGTCTTCTTCGCGCTTTCGCTGCTCTGGATCGCCGCCGCCGGCGGCCTCTTCAAGGACGCGAACATCTCGTTCGGCAGCGGCAAGGTCGCGGTGAACTCGCCCTTCGCCCTGGCCCAGACCGTGGCCGTGCTCGGCATCTTCGGCATCACCGTCATGGCTGCGATCATGGGCCGCGCCGTGCAGCAGGACGTCGAGTACCGGACTCAGGGCTTTTTCTTCACTGCGCCGATCGGCAAGCTCGACTATCTCGGCGGCCGGTTCGTCGGCGCTTTCTTCGTGCTCGTCGTCGTGTTTTCCAGCCTGGGCCTCGGCGCCTTCTTCGCCACGCTGCTGCCCGGCATCGACACCGAACGACTCGGTCCGAACCGCCTCGCCGCCTACCTGTCGCCCTACTGGACCGTGCTGCTGCCGAACGCCTTGCTCATCGGCAGCGTCTTCTTCAGCCTCGCTGCGACGACGAAAAAGATGCTGCCCGTCTACGTTGGCAGCGTGCTGGCGCTGATCGGCTGGCTGATTTCCCTGCAGCTCGTTCGCGACGTCGACAACAAGACCCTGGCGGCACTCATCGATCCGTTCGCCAGCCGCGCCATCAGCACCATCACCGAATACTGGACCATCGCCGAGCGGAACACCCGCCTGGTTCCGTTCGAGGGCGTGCTGCTCTGGAACCGGCTGCTCTGGCTCGGCATCGCCGTCGTCATCTCCGGTCTCTGCTTCTGGCGCTTCTCGTTCGCCAACGCGGTGAGCGCACCTTCACCAAAGCTGGCGAAAGAAATCGTCGACCCGGCAGCGCAGGTTGATCCCGCCGGTGCGCCGGCAGCAACGTTGCGGCGAACGCCGACGGCTGCCCTTCGGCCGACGCCAGCGTGGCGCCTCGTGCCGCACCGTGCCTGGCTGGAATTCCGCGAGACGACGAAGAACATCTACTTCGGCGTTCTGGTCCTGGCCGGGCTGCTGTTTCTCGTCTTCGCCAGCACCACCGTCGGCGACATCTACGGAACCAGCACCTGGCCGCTGACGTTCCAGATGATGGAGCTCGTGTCGGGCAGCTTCGCCGCCTTCATGCTCATCATCATCGCCTTCTACGCCGGCGAGCTGGTCTGGCGTGAACGCGACAACCGGCTCGACCAGATCTGCGACGCCCTGCCCACGCCGACCTGGCTGCCGCTCGTCAGCAAGTTGCTTGCGCTGATGCTGGTGCCGGTCGTTCTGCAAGCGCTGCTCATGCTCTGCGGTATGACGATCCAGGCGGTGAAGGGCTACACGCGCTTCGAGCCCGGCCTCTACCTCTACGACCTGTTCACCATCGACCTCGTCAACTACTGGCTCATCTGCGCTCTGGCCATCACAGTGCATTCGGTCGTCGACAACAAGTACGTCGGCCACTTCGTGATGGTCGTCTACTACGCCTTGCTGCTGTTCGCCGGACCACTCGGCCTCGAGCACAACCTCTACAAGTTCGCCAGCGTGCCGGGCGCCATGTATTCGGACATGAATGGCTATGGCCACTTCCTGCCTCGACTGCGCGCCTTTCAGGCTTACTGGGCGGCTGCATCGGTGCTGCTGCTCGTGGCGGCGCACCTGTTCTGGACGCGCGGCACGCCGAGCTCCTGGCGCGAGCGCGGGAGCCAGGCGTGGGCGCGCCTCACCGCACCGACGCTGGCGCTGGTCGGCTTCTCGGCGATCGTCTTCGTGGCGCTCGGCGGCTACATCTTCTGGAACACCAACATCCTCAATCACTACGAGACGGGCTACGACCGCGACGCGCGCCAGGCCGACTACGAAAAGCGCTACAAGGTCATGGCCACCGACCCGCAACCGAAGATCACGGCGGTGACGCTGGCCGTCGATCTCTATCCCGCCGAGCAGCGGGTGCGCATGCGCGGCCGCTATGCGATCGAGAACAAGACCGGCACGCCCGTGACAATGCTCGACCTCAATTTCCTGGCCGGCCGACAGCTCGTAATACACCAGCTCGATCTCGGCGTGCCGGCGCGCCTGGTCGACGACAACGCCGCGATCGGCGTGCGCCGCTACAGGGTCGATCCGCCGCTAGCGCCGGGCGCGACGACGACGCTCGCCTTTGACCTCGAGCTGCCGACGCGCGGCTTCACCAACGAAGGCTCGAACACCGCCGTCGTCTACAACGGCACCTTCATCAACGGCCAGGAGATGCTGCCGCTGATCGGCTACCAAGAGCACGTCGAGTTGTCCCGCGACCAGGACCGGAAGAAGTTCGGCCTCGCGCCGAAGGAACGAATGCGCGACCGCGACGATCCCGCCGGCCTGCAGTTCAATTTCCTCGAGCACGATTCCGACTTCATCGACTTCGACGCCACCGTCTCGACCGAGGCCGATCAGACAGCCATCTCGCCCGGCTACCTGCAGCG
>JALYSL010000487.1 GCA_030854825.1 Pseudomonadota bacterium | reverse complement strand
GGCGCGGTGATACGCACGCTGCCGATCAAGCCGATGCGCACACGGTCGGTGTCACTGCCGGCGAAGACGACGCGACGATCGAGTGTCTTGGCCAGCCAGCTTTGCACCGGCCCGACCAGAAAAGGCCAGCCGGCGGCCTCGCAGGCGCCGATGGCGATCAACAGCAAGGCGATCGTCGTCAGCAACGCGACCGGCCAGCGCGAGCCGGCGCGCCAAGCGACGAGCGGGCTTCTCATCGAAGCGTCGTCGCCTCGGCGTCGTCCGACAGAGGCATCGGACAGTTGATGAGCGCCCCCTCGTCAGCGGCGATCGTCATCATGGCGACAGGCATGTTCTCGAGGCGCGCGCCGAGACGGGCCAACTCATCGGTCGGTTGCGGTTCTGGTTTCATGCGGCGGCCCGGTTGAGTCTGCCGATTCTGTTCGCCGGCGCACGGCCGCCCTATCGGCTCCCGGCTTTGACCGGTGTGGGTACGTTCCTACACTTTGCGGACAAGAACTTCGGGATTGAGCGGCGTCGGCGGCGGCGGGATCCCGGGACCAAGATCGAGCGTACCGATCAGGTTGTCGGCAGCGAGCTGGGCCATCGCTCGCCGCGTCGGCAGGCTGGCGCTGGCGATGTGCGGTGTCAGCACCACGTTCGACAGGCCCAGCAGATCCGGGTGCACCGTCGGCTCCCCCTCGAAGACATCGAGCCCCGCCGCGGCAAGGGTGCCGTCGCGCAAGGCCCGCGCCAATGCGGCATCGTCGACGATGCCGCCGCGCGCGATGTTGGTGAGGGTGGCACTCGGTTTCATCTGTCGCAGCTCGGCGGCGCCGACGAGATGATGCGACTCGGCGCTGTAAGGCACGACGATGACGAGGTGGTCGCACTGCGCCAGCAATGTTTCCTGGGCGACGTAGCGGGCGCCGAGCTCCGCCTCGATCCCGGCGTCCAGCCGCGACCGGTTGTGATAGATCACCGGCATCGCGAAGCCGTGCGCGCCGCGCCGTGCGATCGCCTGGCCGATCCTGCCCATGCCGAGAATGCCGAGCGTCGCGCCATGCACGTCAGCGCCGGCAAACAGATCGACGCTCCACTTCGTCCACTCGCCGCGACGCAGAAAATGCTCGCTTTCGGCGATCCGACGCGCCGCCGCCATCATCAGGGCGAAGCCGAAATCGGCGGTTGTCTGGGTCAGCACGTCCGGCGCGTTCGAGACCAGTACGCCGTGCGCCGTGCAGGCGGGCACGTCGATGTTGTTGTAGCCGACAGCCATGCTGCAAACGGCGCGAAGGCCGGGGCAGGCGTCGAGCAACGCGCCGTCGATCGGCTGCGTGCCAGTGACGAAGACGCCGACCTTGCCTTGCAGGTGCGCGATCAGCTCGTCGCGCGTCCAGACGACGTCGGCGTCGTTGGCTTCGACGTCGAAGTGCTGGCGCAGGCGATCGAGCACGTCGGGAAAGATGCGGCGGCAGACCAGGATGGCGGGCTTCATCTCTTGCTCACTCGATGAATCGGACGAAGGAAGAAACGGGTTCGCGCTCGGTGACCAGGCTGTTCTCGATCGCGTCCGGATCGGCGTGGCCGAGCGACATGCCGCAGACCAGCTGCTCGTTCGGGTCGGCGCCGATCAGCGGCGTGATGAGGCGATGGAATTGCGTGAACGCGGCCTGCGGGCAGGTGTCGAGCCCGTGGCCGCGAGCTGCCACCATGATGCTTTGCAGGAACATGCCGAAGTCGAGCCAACTTCCTTGCCGCATGATCCGGTCGATCGTGAACATCAGGCCGACCGGCGCGCCGAAGAATTCGTAGTTGCGCGAATGCTGCGCGTGCATGCGTGCCTTGTCGGTCTTGGCGATGCCGAGCAGGCCGTAGAGATCCCAGCCAACCTTGCGCCGCCGTTCGATGAAGGGCGATTGCCACTGGGTCGGGTAGTAGGCGTACTCCTCCTGATGCGACGCCGCTTCCGCCGGGTCGTCATAGGCGGCGACGAGGCGGCGCGAGAGATCGCGCTTCGCTTCGCCGGTCAGCACGTAGACGTTCCAGGGCTGAGTGTTGGTTCCCGATGGCGCGCGCGAGGCAACGGCGAGGATGCGCTCGACGACTTCGCGCGGCACCGGCGTCGGCACAAACGCCCGGATCGAGCGACGTGTGGTGATCGCGGCTTCGACGGCTCGTATGGATTCCGCGGTGGCCGTCATTCGAGCTCTTTGAGGATCGCCTGCAGAGGTTCGGTCAGGGCGACCGGCCGGCGCGTCGAACGGTCGACGTAGACGTGAACGAAGTGGCCGCGTGCCGCCGTTTCCTCGGCACCGTCCGCGAAGATGCCGATCTCGTAGCGAACGCTTGACGTGCCGATCCTGGCGACACGCAAGCCGGCTTCGAGCGGCTGCGGAAAGGCGAGCGGCACGAAGTAGTTGCAGCCGGTCTCGACGACGAAGCCGACGACGACGCCATCGCGCGGGTCGAGCGCTCCGGCTGCGATCAGCACGCCATTGACGGCCGTATCGAAGAGGCTGTAGATGACGACGTTGTTGAGATGGCCGTAGATATCGTTGTCCATCCAGCGCGTCGTCAGCGGCACGAACCGACGGTATGCGGCGCGCGGCAAGGGCTGTGGCCTGGCTCCGGAGGCAGCCTCGTTGGAGGCCGGGTCCTGGGTTCGTGTCATCGCTGCCATTGTTCCACTGGATTTAGGACACGCCGTCTAAAGTGGTGCGCCGCACCATTTTCGGCTTGCAAACCTCGGGTATACCTCTATACTTCAGTTATGTTGCAGTGCAGCATGAAATGCAAGAAACCCCCTCATTCCATTCCACTCCGGAGACCTTCCAAATGATGACCGCCGAACAAATCATGATCGCCCACAAGTCCAACGTCGAAAACCTCTTTGGCCTGACCGGCCTTGCCTTCGAAGGCGTCGAAAAGCTGATCGAGCTGAACATTCAGGTCGCCAAGACCGCGATGATCGAAGTCTCGCAAACGACCCAGGCCGCCCTGTCGGTGAAGGACGCACAAGAACTGCTCGCGCTCCAAGCCAGCCTGCTCCAGCCCGCTGCTGAAAAGGCCGCCGCTTATGGCCGCCACGTCTATGAGATCGCTGCCTCGACCGGCGTCGAAGTCAACCGTGTCGCCGAAGCGACCGCGTCGGAAGCGCAAGCCAAGTTCATGGCTGTCGTCGACAACGCCGTCAAGAACGCGCCGGCCGGCACCGAGAACGCCGTGGCCCTGGTGAAGTCGGCGGTCGCCGCCGCCAGCAACGCTTTCGAAAGCGTGCAGAAGGCGAGCAAGCAAGCTGCCGAAGTTGCCGACGCGAACTTCCAGGCGATGTCGTCAACGGCCGTTCGTGCGACCCAAGCCGCGACGAAGTCGAAGCGCGCCGCCTGAGCGATCGCTGAGAAAAGCCGTCGCGCGAGCGACGCGAGAAAAGCCCGGATTTCGTCCGGGCTTTTTTTTACCTTCGCGGGGCAGCAGCTCAGAGGCGGCTCTTCGCCGCCAGCAACCCGCGCAACTCGGCGAGATGCGCCAGCGTGACCTCGCGGCCAGCGCGGATCGATTGCCGCCGCGTCGTGAAGTCGGCACCCGAGACGCCGGCCAGGCGCGGCCGCAGCACCAGATCGGCGTCCTTCAGCTCGTAGGTCTTGATGGTGCGACCCATGATCGCGAAGGTTTGCAGCAGCATGCGCGCCGCGTCGCCGGTGGCATTGCCCTCGGGAACCGCCGAAATGTCGACCGCGATCACGAACTCGGCGCCCATGTCGCGCGCGTGATGGACGGGTATCGGGGCCGAGAGGCCGCCGTCGACGTATTCGTGCGTGCCGATGCGCACTGGCTGGAAC
>JALYSL010000458.1 GCA_030854825.1 Pseudomonadota bacterium | reverse complement strand
ATCCAGGTCACGCTCGACTTCGCCTCGGGCAACGCGAAGCCACCCTCGACGAAACGCTTGTCGGTGCTGTCGAACTCGCGCACCACATCGGCATCGGCGCCACCGCGCGACAGCGCGACCAGGCAACGTCGATACTGGGGGCCGAGGCATTGCATGCCTTTCCACGTCCAGTTCTCGTGCTCGGTGGCGCCGAGCGCGTCGAGATCGATGACGGTTTGCCACGGAACGTCGGGCTTGCGATAGTCGGCGAGCGTGGCTCGGCGCAGGATGCCGCGCTTGTGCAGGTCGTCTTGCCAGAAGTTGTAGAGCCAGTCGCCGCGCCGGGTCACGCTCGGGATGCGGCTCTGCGAGTTGAAGATGGCGAGTAACTCGGCGTAGGTCGACGCGTAGCCGGGCCTCGATTCCAGCGCACGTTGGGTCTCGGCGTTGCGCGCCCGTGCCCAGTCGAGCGACCGCGCGCTGCCAACGTCCTCGAGCCAGAGATAGGGAGCGTCGCTCATGGTGTCGGCAGCGCGCACGGCAAGGGGCGCAAAAGTCATGAGAATGCAGGCCAGCAGGACGAAGCTTGCCGGCACGCGCAAGGCGTTGATGAAGAAGCGTGAATTGATCATGTGCCGGAGCTTGGAAATAATTCCGGACATGGCGACACTGCGCTTTGCAGGACGATGCCGACGCGCTTGCCCGGAGCCTTCCGACTCGCCGAGGCCGCGATTCTGCCGATATTTGTCATTCACGCATCAGATGGGAGAACAACCATGATCTCAAGACTTGCTTCGGCGGCAATTCTCGCTGCCGCGTCGGCGGCCTTCACGGCCCCGGCGCAGGCCGCGCGAATCGGCGTCGACATCAACATCGCGCCACCACTTCCGCGCGTCGAAGTCGTGCCCGCGGCGCGGCCGGGCTATCTGTGGACCCCTGGCTACTGGGACTATCGCCATGGCCGTCACTACTGGGTCGGCGGCAACTGGATTCGCGAGCGCCGGGGCTACTTCTATACGCAGCCGGCGTGGGTGAACGAGGGTGGGCGCTGGCGGTTCAATCGAGGCGCATGGGGTCGCCGCGACCGCGATCACGACGGCGTGCCGAATCGTTTCGACCGGCACCCGGACAACCCCTATCGCCGTTGACGCGGGCCTTCAGAATCCGGAGCCGGGCCGTTCGAGATAGGCCGTTTCCTCGGCCGTGCTGGCACGGCCGAGGATCGCATTGCGATGCGGGAACCGGCCGAAGCGTTCGATGACGGCGTGATGAAGATGCGCGTAGTCGAGCATGGAGGCCAGATCGGGCGCGGCGACAGCGAGACGAGAAAAGAGCCGTACCGCCTCGTCCTGCATGGCCAGACCCTCGGCGTGCTCGAAGGGCATGTATGCGAACGCGCGCATGAAAGGCGGCAGGCTTTCATCCTGGCGTGAGCCGACCATCGCACTGGCTGCGGCCAGGGCCTGGGCATCGCCCGCGAAAGCGCGCGGCTGGCCGCGAAACGCGTTGCGTGTGAACTGATCGAGCATCAGGATTCGAGCGAGCGCGTTGGCGCCGGAGTCGGCCCAACCGTCCAGTTCACCGCGCAAGGCTCTTTCGATCGAATGGCTGAAGGCCCCGGCGACGCCGGCGTCGAACGCCTCGTCCTTGCTGAACCAGACCTTGCGCTGGCTTCCAAATTCCTTGCTGCCGGGGCGGCCGAACCAGAAATCGAGCACGGCCTGGGCATCGCCATCGTCGGGTGCAGAGGCTCCGCTCATGCCAGCCGTTCGAGGACGATCTGCACCGAGCGCGTACCGTCGGCGACCCAGACTTCGCCGTCCTGACGGTTCACCTGCAGCTGCATGCTGCGGCCGGCGAGCGTTGCGAGCTCCCGGCTCTGCTCCGCTGGAATGAGCCAGGCTTCGACGTTGCGGGCACGCCGGACGCGCTGGCCGAGGCCGGCCCACCAGACCGGCGCACCGTGGCTGAAAGCGTAGACGCTGACCCGGTCGGCCCGGCCGCTGGCTTTGACGAGACGCCGCTCTTCCGGCTGCCCGACCTCGATCCAGTGGCGGATGCGGCCGGTCAGGTCCTTCTCCCAAAGCTCCGGCTCCTCGGGCTCCCACATGCCCTTGGCCACCTCGAGGCCACCGTCGCGCGAATCGGCGGGCACGTTGAGAGCGAACGCGAGAAGGCGAATCATCATCCGCTCGTCGTTCTCGGACGGATGGCGTGCCAGCGTCAGTGCGTGGTCCGCGTAGAGCCCCCGGTCGATGTCGGCGATCTGCAGTGTCGCCTTGCAAACTGTCGCCTTCAGTGCCATCGCGGGACTCTGCCACAACACCACGCCACAATGGCGTTCGAACTTGACGGTGCCTCACCATGAGCATGAAGAAATCCGATCTCGACAAGCACCTTGGCAAGAAGGTCGGAGGTCAGATGAAGGCCGCCGGCGGCTCCGGCCGCTTCGGCCAGGGCGCCGGCGACGTCGTCGACCGGCGCGAGCAGCGCCGCCTCGATACCGCCGCCGGTCTGGTTCCGTTCGCCTGCAAGCTGCCATCCGATCTGGCAGCGCAGCTGCGCGAGCGTGCCGCGGCGGACCCGGGCGGCATCAACGCGCTGGTCGAGGCGCTGCTGCGCAAATCGCTCGCCTGAGATGTTCGCTCCCAGGCTCACTGCGTTCGCTGCCCCCCAGCGGGGCGCTCAGTCCGCTTGGGGGCGGCCCGGCGCCGACTGAGGACAGTCGATGGGCCGGGACCGCTTCGACCTTTTCATCATCGGCGCCGGCAGCGGCGGCGTGCGGGCGG